>NZ_DS989848.1:0-152546 GCF_000155555.1 Coleofasciculus chthonoplastes PCC 7420 | reverse complement strand
ACGTCTCTCGCCTTGCTAAAACATGATACCAAATCTACCTTTGTAACCCCCTTTATACCTTGAGTCCTGTTGCCCATTGCCTATTGCCCATTGCCTAGCGCGTAGCGCTATATTGGGCAATGGACACGAATATGGTCTAATCTGGGTTTGGCAATTTGTAAAAAATGTTGAGGAGAGAAACTTGGAGCGGACATTTTTGATGATTAAGCCAGATGGCGTTCAGCGTAATCTGGTGGGTGAAATTATCCAACGCCTGGAAACAAAAGGCTTTACCCTGGTGGGACTTAAGCTGATGAGTGTTAGCCGGGAACTGGCTGAACAACATTATGCGGTTCACAAAGACAAGGGGTTTTTTGCTGGACTGATTGAATTTATCACCTCTGGTCCCGTTGTGGCAATGGTTTGGGAAGGGGAGGGAATTATCGCCTCCGCCCGGAAAATCATTGGTGCAACCAATCCCCTCAGTGCTGAACCGGGAACGATTCGGGGTGATTTTGGCGTTACCGTTGGTCGCAACCTGATTCATGGTTCCGATGGGTCAGATACGGCTAAAGAGGAAATTAAACTCTGGTTTAAGGATGAAGAACTGGTAAGTTGGCAACCAACCATCAATCCTTGGATTTACGAGTAAGGATTTGATCCGTTTATTGTTTGTCGGGGTACGATAAACCAACAATAACGGTAATAGGACTTACGCACAGTCTCGTAGGGTGGGCATTGCCCACCTTATCAATAAGCGGTTCATCATTTAAACGTTATTGTCAATAATAGGGAAATTCTTGTAGTGCGAGCATCTTTGTCCTATCGAAGCGTTGTATGAAGATGTGATGGGTCAGGATTAGGGTAGAGACATTTCCTGGAATCTGTCTATAGGGTTGATTGGCGAGACGGGAAAGTGACAGGTGTCTGCCAATCAACGGGGGGTGAGGGTTGGCTGAAGGATATGGCTAACACCATACCCGAAAGAATTAAGAACGTGAGCCAGGATTTGCGGCGTTGGCGTTCATCGGATTGCGTCTGTTCATCCATCAGCCAATTCCACAGTAGAAAGCAAAGACTGACGCCGGGTTCCAGGTTGGATTTGAACAACCAGCCGATGAGATTAGGAATTAGGAATTCGGCTAATAGCCAGAGTTTCTTTTTCCAGGTTTTTGATGTTGGGGATTTCATGGCTTGACCTCGTTAATTTTGGGGTTATGAGGTCTAGTGTGGCAACGGGAAAAATAAATTGAAAACTGGAAGTAGGTAGTTAGAAAAAGTTATTTGATTGATTGGTGTGGTGATAATTTGCAGTTAATTGTCTGCAAATAGGTGTAAATGGTTTATAAATAGAGGGAAATAATCGGAAATAGCTGGAAATAGTAGGTTTTATTTTTTAGGGTATTTCTACTGACAATTTACATCGGTTTTGCTACGTTAAATGGAGGGGCGCAAGGCTTGCTATCTAGGTCAAGTTAAGCCAGCCCTCACCCCCAGCCCCTCTCCCAAGCTTGGGAGAGGGGAGCAAGAGGGAAGCAAGAGGGGAGCAAGAGGGGAACAAGAGGGGAACAAGAGGGGAACAAAAAGGGAGCAAGCAGCTAACTTTTCACGGTATGTGACACAAGGAAAGGAGGTAAGTTTTGACCCTTTGCTTCGTTCAAGGAAACCTGGTTTTGAGTGAAAGATTGTGTAGGGGCGGGTTTCAATAAGCTGTTCGGCATTTAAACCTTAATATCAATAACGGCGAAAGCCTTGTAGTGCGAGCATCTTGCTCGCTACTAATACCCAATTTAAATGCATGATAGCTTACTATCTTTTTGGTTGCATCCAGATGTGACTAAACCCGCCCCGACTCAGGTTTCTAGACTTCTCCTAAAAAGTTAGGCGCTGAAAGAAGACGGTAGGGGCATAGAGAGGATGAGGGTGAAAATATCGAAAACTTAGGGTTAACAATATGAATTACAATCAAAACTTTCTGGACGATATCAACCAGCAGTTGTTTCCACAAAATTTTACCGATAAACATCTCAGAGAACGCATCTTCTTTCCGCTGCGGTTTCAGCGTCGCGAGTCTCAGCCGTCTCATCTGGAAATCGCCAAACAAATGAGTCAAACAGAACCGTTACAGGGGGTTAATTGTCAAACCTCAATTAATACAACCGTACAAAATGTAATTCGGCGGCTGGTGGAGGTGTTTGGTGAAGAAATGGCAAACGATGGCGTGAATACAGCGCCGTTAATTCAGCGACAACGGGGTAAAAAGGGCGCGTGGGAGGTGGTGTATCAGTGGTTGTGGGAGGATAAGTTTCCCCGATGGCAATTGGATTGGATTTGGCAGGGGTTGGTGAAGCAGGCGGATTCTCCAGCAGATTGGATTCGATTTACTCCGGTTAATCCGGGGGATAGAAAATTAGTGGTTCCTCTGGGGAAGATGCGAGAACAACCTGTGATTGGGGTAAATATTCCCTCAATGATGCATATTGATTTAGAGTGTGATGCGGGACATTTATTATTACTGAATCGCGGTAGTGAGAGTCAGTATGTAATGTGTCCATCAGCGGCGTTTGCGCCAAGGAATCGACTCACGGGAGAAACAATTCTTATGCCTCAGCTTGGGGCAATTTGTGAACAGGATAAAATTAGGTTTGATAGTCCGGGAAAAGAAGAGTTTCTGGGGATTGTGGTGAATCGCTGGTTAGAGTTTCCCTGGTTAAAACCGAATGAAGCGGAACCTGCACCAATTTGGAATACTGAACGGTTGCATCAATTGTGGGTTAGTTTGGAAGCAGAGGAAAAGTGGCGGGGGTTTTATCAAGCGTTTGACGTGGTGGAGGTGTAGATCCCCCCAACCCCCTTTAAAAAGGGGGGCTTGAATATCTCTCTCCTGGAAAACAGGGATTCAATTTATCGAACTTGGAAAAGGGAGGGCTTGATACCAAATTGCAGTCTAATATAGAACTTTATTTTCGCCCATCTCCCCCTTTCTCTATCTATTCTATCTGTTATATTGGAACGCAAATTGGTATGAATATCTCCCCCCTTTTAAAGGGGGGCAGGGGGGGATAAACGACTAAACCTTAATCGTTTCTGTTCAATATTTCGTTTATGTAAACGCGGTGAATACCGAGGATAAATCCCAATGGACGAACAAGAAATTGCTGCTTATGTTGCCGTGAATTGGTTACTATTGTTAGCGGCAAAACTAGCGGAAATGCTGGGAAGTTACTCAACCTCGGTAACACCCGAAGACTATCTCGAATTCTTGAGATCTGTATTGCAGTCAGTGGCAACTGACCCTCGTCCTCAGTCACTATATCCTCTGCTACAAAATAATCTGAATAAGCTGGATGGAAAATTCGCCCATATATTAACAGCGTGGGCAAATAAAACCTTAACCGAAGTTGAAATAGAAACTGCTAAATTCATCGCTGCTACTATTGGAAATTTCAGCATTTTGATACAAGAGTTTCCGTTGGGTAATATCGCAAGTAACAAAGAAATTGCTATGGCTGGCTATCAAGCCGTTGCTACCGTTTTTACCCAGTCAAACTTTCCTCAAGATTGGGCAATGACTCAAAACAATCTGGGGAATGCTTATTTATATAGAATACACGGGGATAGGGCTGAGAATCTTGAAGTTGCGATCGCACATTATTATAAGGTTTTACTTGTCTATACCCAGTCGGACTTTCCCCAACAATGGGCAGGTACTCAAAACAATCTGGCGATTGCCTACAGTGATAGAATACGCGGGGATAAGGCTGAGAATCTAGAAGTTGCGCTCATACATTATAATAACGCCTTACTTGTCCTTACTCAGTCAGACTTTCCCCAAGATTGGGCAATGACTCAAAACAATCTAGCGACTGCCTACTTACACAGAATACGCGGGAATAGGGCAGAGAATCTAGAAGCTGCGCTCTCACATTATTATAAGGTTTTACTTGTCTATACCCAGTCAGACTTTCCCCAACAATGGGCAGCTACTCAAAACAATCTGGCTAATGCCTACAGTGATAGAATACGTGGGGATAGGGCTGAGAATTTAGAAGTTGCGCTTATACATTATCATCAGGCTTTACTTGTCCGTACCCAGTCAGACTTTCCCCAAGATTGGGCAACTACTCAGAACAATCTAGCTATTGCCTATAGAAATAGAATACGCGGGGATAGGGCTGAGAATTTAGAAAAAGCTATCACCCATTATCATAACGCCTTACTTGTCCGTACTCAGTCAGACTTTCCCCAAGATTGGGCAATGACTCAAAACAATCTAGCTATTGCCTACAGTGATAGAATACGCGGGAATAGGGCTGAGAATCTTGAAGTTGCGATCGCACATTATCATCAGGCTTTACTTGTCCTTACTCAGTCAGACTTTCCCCAAGATTGGGCAATGACTCAAAACAATCTAGCGGCTGCCTACAGTGATAGAATACGGGGGGATAGGGTAGAGAATCTTGAAGCCGCGATCGCACATTATCATCAGGCTTTACTTGTCTATACCCAGTCAGACTTTCCCCAAGATTGGGCAATGACTCAAAACAATCTGGCTTGTGTCTATTATCGTAGAATAGGTGGGGATAGGGCTGAAAATCTAGAAGTTGCGATCGCCCATTGTAATAACGCTTTACTTGTCCGTACCCAGTCAGATTTCCCCCAACAATGGGCAACCACTCAAAACAATCTGGCGGCTGCCTACAGTAATAGAATACGCGGGGATAGGGCTGAGAATCTAGAAGCCGCGATTGTCCATGATCATAACGCTTTACTTGTCTGTACTCCAGAAAACTACCCGATTGATTGCTTGCAAACTAGCCGAAGTTTAGCCAACCTCGCCTGGGATAATCACGATTTTAAGTTAGCGATTCAAAGCTATGAACTAGCCATAAAATCAGTCGAACAAAGCCGCAACTGGGTAATTGATGAAGAACGCCGCCAAGAGATTCTCAGGGAGTCAATTTATGTGTACGCAAGAATCATCCAAGCTTATTTGAATATCGGTGAAATTGGCAAGGCTTTAGAATATACCGAACGCTTCCGTTGTCAACGCTTAGTTGACTTGATGGCGAGTGATGTGCTTAACCTAGGGGGAGAAATTACTCCAGAAGTCCAAGACTTGTTAATTGACTATGAGGAATTGCACCAGCGGATTAATGCCCTACGATTTAACTCTCAAACAGAAGCGACGCCAGTATTAACCGGGAGTCGCCGATTACCGGATGGGGATGAATTAGCAGCACACCAAGCAGAAATTCAGAAATTAGAGGAACAAAAACAACAGGTTTGGAAACAACTGCGCCGTTATGATCCCGTATTAGCGGGGCAAATTCAGGTGGAACATCTGAATTTAGACCAGATGCAGGAGTTAATACCAAATGACACTACTGCCCTGCTGAGTTTTTATACTACGGTTGAAGATACCCATATTTTTATCCTGCTTAAGGATCAGAGTCCACAAGTTTATACCTGTAAGGGACAGGGACTTGAAACCTTCCAGAAGTGGATAGGTGAGAACTGGTTTATTCCCTATATTGGGGCAAATTCAGAATGGCGAGAAAACATGGTATCATTTCTGCAAGAACTTGCCCAGCGTTTGCAGTTAAAGGATTTGATTTCTCAGTATCTCACCGGAATTGAGGAATTAATTATTGTGCCATATTTGTGGCTACATCAAATGCCCTTTGCCGCGTTACCGATTGATGGGATAGAGACGTTCTACCGGAAGGAGGAAAATTCAAAGCCTCTCTCCTTGCAGGAGAGAGGTTTGGAGAGAGGTTTTCTAGATCCCGTAAAAAGTAAGGGAAATGGAGAAACACGGGGGTTAGTCATTGGCAAAAAATCTCAACCAAAAGTAACCGTAACTCCCACCACCTATTTAGGCGATTTATTCCGGATTCGCATTGTACCAAGCTGCCAAATTCTCTACTATTGCCAGCAACGCCCGCCAATCCCAAATCAGCCGACAATGGGCATTGTTGAAGATGCGACAGAAGACTTACTGTTCACCCGCTACGAATGTGAAACCCTAGCCCAATCCTACGGCGTTTCTGCTGACAAACGCTTGCAAGGGCGCAAGGCTACAGTAACCGAATACAAAACCTTAGCCTCACAGGTGCAAATTCTCCACTCTAGCCATCATGCCACATCGAATCCTGCACAACCCCTAGACTCTTATTTAGTATTAGGGGATGGTTCTCTAACCCTGAGTCAACTCATCAGCCCCGGTTGGCGAATGCCCAATTTATCTGATGTCTTTGCCTGCTGCTGCGAAGTTAATTTTAGTCTCAATAAACTTACCGATGATTTACTCAGTTTAGCCACCGGATTTCTCTGTGCTGGAGCCAGGAGTGTGGTGAGTACCCAGTGGTCGGTAGAGGACTTAGCCAGCGCCCTGTTAGCGATTTTTTACTACAATTTTCGTCAGGCGGGGATGAGCCGTTCTCAGGCGTTACAGCAGGGGCAGATTAAACTGCGGAATTTAACCGGAGAGGAGTTTGCCAGGAATTATCAAGGGGAGATGGGTCAGTCGTTGCAACAGCAGTATGATCAGGCGATAACTCGGCGGAATCATGCCAACGTTAAGGGTGATGTGGCTGAGTGCCAGAAGTGGCAGAAATTAGCGGATAAGATTCAGGTACAACAGCAGCATTTGCAGTCGTTGGCAAAGGAGAAACAGCCTTTTTCTCATCCCTATTATTGGGCTGGTTTTGTCTCTCAGGGATTGGCTTGAGAATGGTCATTGGTCATTGGTCATTGGTTATAATTAGGGTCTGCTGAATACTTGGGGCTTTTTTTGTCCAAAGTCCAACTTTATGGTTGAGAGATAAAATCAAGACACGAGGCATCTTGGTTGCCAATCGGCGATTTTCATCGACTATGACTCCCAACCGTTTTGTGTTCCATCTCAAAGTTCAGCGTGTCGAACAGGCTTGTCTGTTTGAGTTGTCCTGGGGACGAGGACAACAAATTGGTGTGACTGTACCCTATCCGGAAACCCTAACCACACTGTATCAGGAGTGGAGTAAGGTTTATCTGAGTTTCTATAAGCAAGCGCTACGAGGGCGAGTGTCTCAGATGGGGAACTTGAGCAAACCACCCATCGATTGGCACGCTAAACTGGTTCAAGCTGAGGCAAAATTACTCTACGAGTTTCATCAATGGTTGCGGCGAGGGGAGTTGTTTGAACTTCGTTCTCGTATCGTTCAGGCGGTTCGAGATCAGGGGATGAAAGATACTACCCCGATTATCGAAATCTTTATTACCTGTAATCCCCTAGAACTCGCCCGATTACCCTGGGAAGCTTGGGAAATTGGCACGGAGTTTGCGGCACCCTCTCAAATTCATATCCTGCGAACCCCTCTGACGATTCAAGGGACAACGGTGACACCGAGGCGGCGGCGACGGGCGCGGGTTTTGGTGATTTGGGGAGATGATACCGGATTAAATTTTAACGCGGATCAAGAGGCGGTGCGATCGCTCTCTGGAATTGCTGAGGTTGTGTTTGTCGGTTGGCAACCGGGACAGGAAACGGATGCATTAAAAACGGAAATTGTCAAGCAAATCACCGATACACAAGGCTGGGATATCTTATTTTTCGCAGGTCATAGTAATGAAACCATATTAACTGGCGGAGAGTTTGCGATCGCGCCAGGAGTGTCTCTGAATTTCAGTGAAATCGCCACCCCTCTGAAAATCGCCAAAGAACGCGGCTTACAGTTTGCCCTGTTTAACTCCTGTAATGGACTCAGTTTAGCCAATTCCCTGATTGATTTGGGCTTTCCCCAGGTGGCGGTGATGCGAGAACCGATTCACAATCAAGTCGCCCAAGAATTCCTGGTGCAGTTTCTGCAACGGTTAGCCCAGTTTCATGATGTGCAAGACTCCCTGCGGGAAGCCTGTCAGTATCTCAAGTTAGAAAAGCATCTCACCTATCCTAGCGCCTATCTAGTTCCCTCCCTATTTCGCCATCCTGACGCCCCCCCATTTCGCCTAGAACCCACAGGCTGGAAGCAACAGGTTAAGCGTTGGTTACCGACGAAACCCGAAGCGATCGCACTTTTGGTTCTCATGTTTCTTAGTTTACGCCCTGGGGTGCAAGATTTCCTCATGGAACGGCGGGTTTGGATGCAGTCGGTTTATCGGAATATTACTGAACAGATTCCTACAGAGAAATCTCCCCCTGTTCTCTTAGTGCATATTGATCGCGAGTCTCTCATCCACGCTAATATTGATGCACGACGCATTAATCCTATTGACCGCACCTATTTAGCCCGTCTTATTGATCAGCTTACCGCCTTAGATGCCAAAGTGATTGGCTTAGATTATCTCCTGGATAGTCCCACCGATGAAGATGAGGTTCTGGCGCAGTCTATTCAGCAATCCATTGACAAAAAACAAACCTGGTTAGTCTTTGCTTCGGCAAAAACTGGGAACGAAGAACTAGGAATCATTGATAGTCTCGCCCATCCTAATTGGAGTTTAGAGGCTTATATTAATGCGCCGCTTTGGTATACCAAACTTCTCTCCCCTAATGCCAATTGTGCCGATAGTTGTTCCTTTGCCTATTTATTAGCCCTCGCCCACGCCGCTAATCAAACACCTGAACCGAATTTACCCCAACCGCAGCGATTAACCGAGACGGATTCATCGGCAGATTTCCGCACCCGATTCATTCACTATTTAGACAACAATCCTGCACCCAATCCCCTCACGGAATTTTTGCATCCGTTGCGTCTTCCTGCAATTACGAACCCATCGCGAAATTTCCAACAACTTTGGTTATATCCAATTATTGATTTTTCCATTCCCCCGGATTATGCGTATCAAACAATTGCCGCTTGGGAGTTACTAGAAAATACCGATAATGCACCAACAGCGGCACAATTAAACCAGCAAGTTGTCCTGATTGCGGCGGGCGGATATGACCAAGCTGGGGTAACTGATGGAGGGAGTGATAACTTTCCCATTCCTATGGCTGTAGACTATTGGCGATCGCAAAATCCGCAACTGAATTATCCGCCTGTATATACAGGGGGTGAATCTCATGCCTATACCATGCACCATTTATTAAGCCAGCGATTAGTAATTCCAATACCAGATTTATGGATGGTTGGTATTGCGGCATTCCTCGGTAAAGGAATGGTATTACTCATCAGTGAACGCCGACAAATTCGGACAGGACAAGGGTTACTACTATTAACCAGTGCCACCGCTATTTATGGAATCATTAGCTTACAGGTTTATATTTCCGCCGCCCTATTGGTTCCCTTGGTTTTACCATCGGTTACAATTTGGATTTACGCACTACCTATTTTTTGGAGACGATTGAATAGTGAATCTTAGCAGAATACAGTGTTTATTTCTGACAACTTGTCTCGTTTTATCTTCGGCAAAGCTGGCGCTAACTGCCCCGATTCATCCCGATGTATCCTGGAGAACCATTCGCCGTGACTTGTTAAATCGCAAAGAAGATCCGCCCTTAGGCTCACGACCCGTTGAACTTTGCCTAATTACACCAGAATACCACAGAAATTCAGTCACACTTTGGCAGAATCGCCCATTATTTGTTTGGCAAGGAAAAATCGGTGGAATTGGTATTCGTCAGGCAAATAGTGAGCAGATGATTTGGCGTCAACCCATTGCAGCCAGTGAGACAGAAAGCGTGAATCGTGTGGCTTATACAGGAGACCCCTTAGAACCTGGTCAAACCTACCACTGGGTCATTTTTGATCAGGCAGACGATAGCCAACCTATACGATTTATACCCTTTACCGTCTTAGATGGTAAAGAGCGCGATCGCATTCGGGTGCGATTGATTATTTTAGCCGCACAATTGAAGGAAAAAGGGGCAACGACTGAAGAAATGGCATTAGAACGAGCCAATTATTTTAGCAAACAGCAACTTTGGTCAGATGCGTTGCAAGAAGTCTATCGGATAGATAATCCCTCTGCCGAACTTCGGGATATGATCGGGGAAATTTCCACTCAATTGTGTTCATAAGTTCCGTGAACAGATCAATAAGGAAACTCGTACTTAAACGCCTCTGAACCCTGATAACCCGAAATATCTGCCAATCGTTCTAAGGGTTGCACCCCGGAATAAAACTGTCCCTTAATTTCCCAGGTGGGAACCCCTTTAATATTGGCAGCTTTACAGCGTTCGGGTTGGGCATTCTTGCCACGAGGATGGCATTCAATGTAATCGATTTGATTAAATGCCGCTTGACCAAAAAGTTGTTTTTGTTCGTGACAATGAGGGCAAGTAAATGCACCATACATCTTTGCCCCTACAGTGTCCAAATGACGTGCTAACCTGAGTTCAGCCGCACCGGAGATATGGGTAATGGGTGGACTGGATTCTCCTGTATTAGCGCTAGCGCTAGGAACCTGAGTATAGACTCCCACTATCCCCGTGAACGTGATCAAACCAACCGCCAATCCTGTCAGCGTGACTTGTCCAATATCTTGCCAATCATGACCGATCGCCGTCCACAGGAATAGGGTTAAGGACAACAGCGCCGAGGCGATGCAGTAGGGACAAATTCCCTTGACAATAAACAGCATCACGACCATCAGATAGGCGCTACTCACCAGCATACAGGTGGTAATTGCCAGCATAACCAGCCAACTGGATTGCACCCACTCGGATGGCAAGGATTTAATAGCTAAGGGTGCTAGGGAAACCCCTAACAAAGTGGTATAGCCAAGAAACCCAAAGAGGGGGAGAGGGAGTCCAAAAACCTGGGCATAAGGACTTTCTAGCACCGCCTGACAGCCATGAGTGGGACAAATCTCCGCCGCTTTTCCTAACCATTCAACCACCGTGAGGAATGCTGTCTCCAGCATTCCCAAAACCGCGATCGCTCCAATCCAATATCGGTTTGTTATTTGTCCTGTGTCATTCGTCATTTGTCAAGGAATAGGGAATGGGGAATAGGGAATTTAATCAATCAGAATATCTTCTTGTTGATTATCTTCTACTGGAGGATGCTGCCATTCAATATTTGGCATGGATTCAAATGCCCGCCGTAACGAATCTTCCCACAATTTGCGAATCTTTGCCAGATAGGGATCACCTAAGCGCAGTTGCAGTTTCTGGCGAGCCATAAATGTGCCAGCTTCATACATGACCAAGTTAATCGGAGGTCCGACTGAAATATTCGATTTCATGGTTGAATCGATAGACAGCAAAGCGCACTTGGCAACCGCCTCTAGGGGCATATCATAAGTAAGAGTTCGGTCGAGAATGGGTTTGCCATACTTGGTTTCGCCAATTTGCAAAAACGGCGTTTCCAGCGTGGCTTGAATAAAATTCCCTTGGGTGTAAATCAGATAGAGTTGTGGTGCTTCGCCGCGAATTTGACCCCCGACTAACAAGCTACAGTGAAAATCAATGCGATCGCGTTCTAACCAAGGACGGTCTTGATCTTGAATTTGTCGCAGTTTGCTGCCAATATAACGAGTCACCTCATACATATTCGGGAGGGAGTGGATATTCAGTTCTTCCTGACTTTGTAGATCCCGATGTAACCGATTGATCACCCCTTGGGTAATCGAAAGGTTTCCCGATGTACATATAACAATCGCTCGTTCTCCTGGCAGGGAAAAATCAAAAAGCTTATTGTAAGTAGAAATATAGTCTACCCCGGCATTGGTGCGAGAGTCTGCCGCTAAGACTATACCAAAACGGTTAATAATACCCAGACAGTAAGTCATTGCCAAATTACGTCCTCATGAATTCGACTGAGAACCCGATGTAAACACCAGGGTTCACCCGCATTCGCCAATTGATGGCACGGCGTAGACTGATGTTGCCTGGACTGGATTAGCGAATTGTCCCTTTGGTAAGGTTTTATACTACTCCTACGCATCTTCATTGGTATATTTACAAGTCCTCTAATTCCAGCGTAATCCTCCTGAGGGACTTCTGGAACAAAAAATTGGTCATTCGTCATTCGTCATTCGTCATTTGTCTTATGTCTTATGTCTTATGTAAAGTCGGGGCGGGTTTAGTTAAATCTGGGTGTAACCAAAAAGATAGTAGTGAAACCCGCCCCTACAGAATCCCCCTGATCTGACACCTATCTCCCAGACGTGCCATGGCACGTCTCTACATTGCTCCCTATCTCCTCAATTACCAGGCTGAGAGGCTAACGCCGCCGACTGACAAGTACCTGGTACAGGGGATTGAGTATTTACCTCCACCTGTTTATATCCGGCTGTCGTCAACAACTGACTCACAACCAGTTCGGCGCGTTCGTTAGCTTTGTCTAATACCCCTTGCTCACAAGCATTGAAGACAATTTTCTTCAACGTCTCTTGTTGCGCCAACATCTGTAACTGGGGTGCTGTATCGGGACCTAATCCCAAGAATCCGCGATCGTAGTCATACACCTGTGACCGATTCACGTCAATTTTGCTATCTAAAATTTTGGGGGGTGGTAGTTGAAGTTGCAGCGTATCATTGACAGTTTGCACATTTTCTGGTTTGAGTTCTGCCAAATCGACACCAGCCCGCACCTCACCATAAGCAATATAAAGGAGTGTGGTTTCTGCGATCGGATACCCTGCTAAAGTCCGAGCTTGACGAGTCGGAACCACCGCCTCCATCGTAAACACCGCCGTGGTTAAGTCGCTAGCCTCCCGCACTTGCTGGACAATCAAGGAGCGCACATCAACTTCAGGTGCGGGTTGAGGGGTGCTAAATAGCGTCGTCACTTGTCCCAGAAAACGAGACCCAGTTCGCCATACCCCAATGCCAAAAATCAAGGCGACAACTACCGTAGCGCCTGTAGTCATTAGCATCAGGTTTCTCAGTATCCCGAACTTATGGGGACTAATCTGATATTTGTCAAACGGATTATTCATCGCACTGCTCCTTCAACCGGGCTGTCTGGGTGTCTCTAAGTATAAGATTAGCGCTTTGGCAGAAGAACGTAGCCCCTACAATTGGATAAAGGCGGGTTGTGGTGAACAATTATTGGCGGGTAAGCTAGCGTTAATGTCTAAACCCACCCCTACAATTGATTCTAAAACCACGCCTACGATTGACTTCTTTAGCTAAACAAGGGTTGTCGCCATGGGTTTCAGATTCATTAAACCAGTTCAACGAGTCCTACTGAGTACAGCGTTACTTTCTCTGGGATTCTGGAGTTCCCCGGTATACGCTCAAGCCTCTGATGCTCAAGTTTCAGCGCTTGTGGAAGCCCTGCGACTAGCCGCACCGCAAACGGGAAGGGCAGATGATGGACTCTATAGCGACTGGCAAATTAAACCAGGTAACATTCCCCGATGGTCAAAGCAATGTATTGGACGGGAACTTTCACCGACCGATTTTGAAGCGAGTCCGGTTACGGCGCGGGCTATTTTGGTTTGCGTGATGCGGGATGTATTGAATGAGCAGTATCGCGCCAGTAATAATAATGAGTCGGTGGCAATACAACGGGCAGCCGCTTGGTGGATGACTGGGGATGGAAGTCAATATAATAGCATTCCTGAAAACTCTTACACCTACACTTACATTCAGAATGTGCTGAAAAATTACCAACAGCAACGCCGCAATCCCCAGACGCAACAATCTGCAACTCCCGCTCAACCCACCACGACTCCCTCGGCGGCAAAACCAGCATCGTCCTCTCAACCGACGGAAAGTCAATCGTCAGCCGCCTCTCAGCCTCAAGCCGCCGCCCGTTCCTCAGCCAATAACGCGATTTCTGATACAAAAGTCGCTGCTTTAGTGGAAGCATTACGACGCGCCGCACCGCAAACGGGAATCGAAAATGATGGACTTTACAGTGATTGGCAAATTAAACCAGAAAATATTCCTCGTTGGTCAAATCAATGTATTGGAGAGGAATTAACACCCGCCGATTTTGCAGCGAGTCCGGCGACTGCCCGTACTATTTTAGTTTGTGTGATGGGAGATGTATTTAATGAACAGTATCAGGCGAGTGGTAACAATGAGACAGTAGCGGTACAGCGAGCGGCGGCTTGGTGGATGACGGGTGATCCCCAGCAATATAATCAGGGTTCCACGGCGGATTATACTCAACGAGTTTTGAATTTTTATCGGCAATCTTTTTTGAAGTTATTCCCCCATTTGTAAGTAATAAGTTGTTCGGCATTTAAACCGTCATGTCAATAATGACGAAATCCTTGTAATGCGTTTAGCGAAGCCATGCCGCAGGCTTTGCATCTTGCTCGCTACTAATACCCAATTTAAATGCATTACAGTTTACCAAGTTGCATTCAAAGATATAACTTTCCCTTCCCCTGCTTCCCCTGCTTTTCCTATCTACTATGTTTGAGCGCAACTCGGTATACAGCTCTTTGCGCTGTAATAAAGTACAGTAGATCAAAGTCCCCCTTTTTAAGGGGGATTTAGGGGGATCGACAATGTACCGCATAGCAGAGCAAACTGCTGTAATATGCCTAGAGCGTCAGTCCACTAATAGTAAAAAGCCTGATTTTCCGTTGAGAATGAGCGCCAGAATAACCGTTTTGCGTTATAGCTGAGATTACTGCACTGGCGCTCTAGCGACCAAGATGGTCGCACTACCCATAAGGATTTCGCAATGCTTGACAATAAAGTTTAAATGCCGAACAGCTTAAGGCGCGATCGCCTTCCCAGCTACAATACACATGAAATGATTCGATGTTACTTGCGAATTTTAATTATTAGGTGGCGAATTTTAATTATTAGGTGGCGAATTTTAATTATTAGGTGGCGAATTTTAATTGTTAGGTAGCGAATTTTAATTATTAGGTGGCGAATTTTAATTATTAGGTGGCGAATTTTAATTGTTAGGTAGCGAATTTTAATTATTAGGTGGCGAATTTTAATTATTAGGTGGCGAGCAAGATGCTCGCACTCCTTCAAAATATCTCCCAAAAGAAAGGATAATCCTCCGGAGTCTTTGACAATCCCGCCTTAACCGGATTTTGTCTAATATACTCCCATGCCTGCTCGAATTCCTTTTCATCCCTCATCAGCTTATCATATCTTCCATCTTGCCAAACTTTCCCAATATGTTTCATGACTTTGGGAATTTGTTTGGCGCTATAACTTTTGATACTATGCAAAATACTGCCAATTGACCAAAACTCTGTTTCAGTTTTGAGGAAAGGTCGAATCAGTAGATGTACGTGGTCTGGCATAATAACCCCAGTAAATATCTGATATCGTTGATTGTGGAAGAATTGGCAAGCCTCTAGCACAACCTGTCGAGCGTTTGGGGTTAGTTCTAGTCGTTCCCATGTCACAAAAGTAATGAAGTATCTGCCTTTTGCTATTTCTAATCGGTGGATTGGTTTTTTGAATTTCATTGTATTTCCCTGTTGTTATATTAGCCCGTAGTGCGAGCGTCTCGCTCGCTATGGGAATATAGAATTCTCGCTCGCTATGGGAATATAGAATTCTCGCTCGCTACGGGAATATAGAATTCTCGCTCGCTATGGGAATATAGAATTCTCGCTCGCTATGGGAATATAGAATTCTCGCTCGCTATGGGAATATAGGATTCTCGCTCGCTACGGGAATATAGGATTCTCGCTCGCTACGGGAATATAGGATAAATATGATTTAAAATTTTATTATAACGGGATTAAAAGCTGTCACGCATTTAAATTGGAAATGATATCAATTTCGTTTTTATACTCATCCTAATATCACGTATTTAAATTGAAAATAAAACCTTACACTTTTATCTAAAAAGCAGCATCTCCCTCATTTCCCTCATCTCCTTCATCTTCCCCTAACCAATTATTCAGCAGACCCTACTTAGCGAGCAAGATGCTCGCACTACAACAACGAACAATAACTGGAATTTCGTGAATTTCGCAACGGACTTTTGCCGCAAACAAGTCTACCGAAAGTACCCCTTTTTTCAAAGGCTCTCTTTATTTTTAGTCCGCACTCGCTGATACACTTGTTCCATTGCCTCAATAAACGAACTATCCTTATGCCAAAAGGGAGGAACGTCTCCGGCTTTTTTAATCAAAATGGCGGGAATATTCGCAGTTGCATCCACCTCCACTATTGAGGGTAATCGTTTCTCTCCCAACCAGAACTCCTTCTGATTCACAGATGACGGTGGTGGCATTTTTTCTGGCTGGGTATAGTAAGATTTGGCAGGTTCTAGGGCGGCTTCCTGATCCTGTAAGGCTTGGGATAACACTTGACCTAGGGGGGATTTAGCCAGTTCTTGCTGTAGCTTTTCTGGCGATAAACCTCTGAGTTCAAAGAGTAAAAATGGGTTGGCGTCTAATTCGTTGGCGACTAAGTAATACACCCCGGCGATATGTTTACAGGGATTTGACCAGTCGGGACAAGAACAATGAGTATTAAAGTCAGAACGGCTTTTGGGTAATAACTGAAGGTTGACATCAGCAAATGCTTCTTCAATATTATCTGGCATCTCATTCATGAGTAGTTTAGAGACAAAACTTGCCTTAGATGACAAATTCGCGATCGCTTTTGACCAAGATGCTGCTGAAATGGGTTTTATTTCAATGGTTGTGGTGTACAAGGGTTCGTTATAAACGCCAAAATAGGGATTAATTGAACCCCTAACTTTTGCGGTTATTTTACCCTGAATAATTTTATACTCCTTAATCTTCCCCCCACTGGCATAAGAACGCCCTCGTCCCAGTCTACCTGAGTCGGTAAAGGATTCTAAGGCATCAATAAAACGTTTGCCCCACCAGGTTCGGCTGAATTTAGACATTTTGCATGACTCCTCAGTTTAATAGCACTTGTAGGGTAATCATTACCCACCAAAATTAACTCAAATTACCACTCCTAACTTTATAAAATAGCGGTTTTATTCAAAGCAATCAACTGTTTAAACCGTTCATTATCTAGTTCCGTCAACCATGACTCATCAGCCCCGACAATCGCCCCCGACAATTTTTTCTTCTCTTCAATCATCTGGTCAATCCGTTCTTCTAACGTGCCTAATGCCACGAATTTATGCACAAAAACATTCTTCTTTTGACCAATCCGGAAGGCGCGGTCAGTGGCTTGGTCTTCGACGGCGGGGTTCCACCAACGGTCAAAATGGAATACATGATTGGCTTTGGTTAAGGTGATGCCGACACCCCCGGCTTTCAGGGATAAAATAAACGCCGAGGGTTCAGTATCAGGGTCTTGAAAGGCAGTAATCATTTGCTCCCGTTTTGCCCGACTGATGCCGCCATGAATATAATAAGTGTTGTAATGTAAGGTCTGTTTCAGATAGTTGGTTAGGGCGCTACCAATGTCCGTAAATTGGGTGAAAATCAGCAAACTTTCCCCTTCTGCATTCACTTCTTCAATCATTTCTAGCAGGCGTTCTAATTTATGCGATCGCGTGGGCGAGAATTCACTGTTATCTTGGAGAAACTGGGCTGGATGATTACAGACTTGTTTGAGTTTCAGTAGGGTTGACAAAATTAACCCTTTGCGGTTTATGCCTTCAGCGTCTTCTAGTTTTGCCTCTACATCTTTGACCACGGCTTCATATAACGAGGCTTGTTCTTGAGTTAGCTGACAATACTGTTTATGTTCCAGTTTATCGGGTAAATCTTTAATAATCTGTTTATCTGTCTTCACCCGTCGCAGAATCAACGGTTGAACTAACTGCTTTAACACCGTTGATTGTCGGCGGTTATTGTCTTTTTGAATCGGAAGTTCAAAAGCCTTACGAAACTGGGCTTGTTTGCCTAAATAGCCTGGATTGAGAAAGTTAAAAATTGACCAAAGATCTAATAAACGGTTTTCTATTGGGGTTCCAGTTAACGCCACACGATGATGGGCGGGTAATTTGAGAATGGCTTTAGTTTGGGCGGCTTTGGGATTTTTAATGTTTTGGGCTTCGTCGAGAACTAAACGGTGCCAGGTTACACGTTTAAACAGTTTTTCGTCTTTGCGGGCGAGGGTGAATGAGGTAATAATGACATCAAGGCTTTGGCTAGCTGATTTAAACTCCTTTTCGGTTTTAATTCGGTTACTCCCATGATGCACCAAGGTACGCAAATGAGGAGCAAATTTTTCAATCTCTTTTTGCCAATTCCCCACCACAGAAGTTGGCGCAATTAACAGAGTAGGAGATACCGCAGACTCGGTTTCCCGTTCCTTGACTAACTGGGCAATAATCTGAATCGACTTACCCAAGCCCATATCATCGGCTAGACAGCCATTGAGTCCCAATTGTTCTAAATATTGTAGCCAAGATACACCGCGTTTTTGATACTCCCTTAATGTTCCTTTTAATTGGGCGGGATTGTCAATCGGTTCCAGTCGGCTGGGGTTATTCAAGCACGCCATCATTTGACCTAAGATAGCATCATGTTCGACTTCTATCTCTGTATCAGCTTCGCTGGTTTTCTTGAGCAACTCCAGCAGTGTCATTTCCGCTGTTTCTTCCTGGTGGGATTGCCAAAAGTCCAGCATTTGCTGCATCTTATTTTTATCCAGTTCAATCCACTGACCTCGAAACTGGACTAAGGGCGTTTTTGCCGCCACTAACTGCTGCCATTCTTTAGGCGTAATTACTTGACCACCAATGGAGAGTTGGTAGTGATATTGAATAATTGTATCTAGATTAAAATAACCCTTACTCGCCGCTTTTGCAGACTGAGAGGTTTTCGGGGAAGCCTTGAGGCGCAGCTTGGCACGTTGACGTCCGGCGGGAGTCCACCAAGCGGGAATAATGACTTTATAGCCGGCATCTTCTAGCACCCACGCTTGTTCTTTGAGAAACGTGAATGCTTCCGCTAAGGTAAGGTTTAACCCCGTAGGTTGGTCAGTTTCCAAGCCGCGCCAAATTTGTGGATAGATACGGGCAGCATAACCGAGATTTAAGAGTAAGGTTTTCTCGAAATCTTGACCAAATTGTTGATGAACTGTGGCTTTCTTTTTTTTAGTTAGAGTCCAATACTCGGCAACTGCCAGTTTCAGGGAGGGATCTTTTTTAGAGGCAACAATAAACTGAATCTGCCAGGAGTCGGAAGACTCCGCCGCTGGGTCTTCTAATTGAAAACAAAGATGGAAGGTGGAGGTATCAGATCCTCCCCGAATCTGTTGTTTCCAACTTGACCATTGTTTATAGAGCTCTAAGGCAGGTTCAGGGGCTTGTGCTAGGGGAGTTTGTGAGGAATAGAGGCAATCGGTAATCAGAGAATGATTAATTCTTTTATCCAAAACAGCCGGGATTGGGGTATTGGTGACAATTTCCGTCAGCAAACATTCAGAAAAATGCCGCAGTAACGTTTCTTTGGCGTAAAATTCGATAGGTTTGGGGGGACTGGCGTAACCGGATACACAGGCAAGGGGCATATAATCTTGATAATAGTCAATCGTCTCTTCATAGTGATCCGATATAATTTGCCAAGCTGGATAAAGTTCAAATAACTGAGTTTTGGCGCTGCGTTTCCGTTTGCTTTTGGGTGGGGGTAATTCCCTGTATTTAAGCGCTGGAATATATTGGTCTTTGAGGATAATCTGTTTAAAAGATTGGGTGTAGTGATACCAAAAGAGTAAATCAGACCCCAGTTGCAGTTCTGAGGGATTGTAGAGGGCAAGAAAATGCAGGTCATTTAAGCATTTAATCACGGGGGCGATTGTGCCAGATTTACGTCCAGATGTTTGGTAAACTGGGCTAATCTGATAACAATCAATCATCCAGATATGCCACTCCACAGATTCTGGCAATTCAATTTCCAGATAGCGGCTTAATTCCGGTGATGGAAGCGGTTGTCCATGAGTTGTGGGCAGAATAAAGTATTGGGGGGTAATCTGATCCTGAATCTGGCTAGATGACGTTGGGGAAACGCCAAGTTCATTCACCAGAAGGTTGGCTAAATCCGCTTGGGTTAATTGAGCCGGATGCGTATTGCGGTGGGCAGTTTTCTGGGGAGAAGGGGTATCCGTTTCCACCCACAGATAAAACGCGCCCGTTTGGATGAATGCGTCAGAGGGTTGGGGAATCCAGGTGCCATGGAGAATTTTCATGACGAGATGCTGACTGGGTTAGGTTGTAGCGTAACGGTTGAGGGAATGATACCAAATTGGGAGCGGTATTATCAATAAACAGTATTAAAAATAATGGCACTGAAATGAGCATTAGGAAATCGTCAGCCCACATTCCGCACTTCAACTTCGCACTTCTTCACAATCTACGTAAGTTGGAACACCAGGGGGTAAGGGGCGAAAGGGGTCAAAGGCATTAAAAATTCGTTTTAATGTCTGGAAATCGTTCCTGGTTGGTCATTTGTTTTATGTCATTGATGCTGTTCGTCTAACTTATCACGGATTAATTTCGCTCAACACATCGCGAATAAACACAATGTAGCGCACTTCATCATGTTCTCCTTTAGGGTTCGTTCGTAGTCGGGGCTTTAGCCCCTGATCCGATGATTTTTCTGTGCCTAAGCTTAATCTATCAAATTCAGGACTTACGCAGTTACATCACAGGGGCAAAGGTGCGTTACGCTTCGCTAACACACCCTACACATAGAGGCTTTGCGTAAGTCCTAAAATTCGGTGTACTACAGGACGAGAGGCTGATAAACTCTTTGATAACTGCATCACTGAAAACGTTAATCAGTGTCATTTTGAATCAACGCTTGAAATCGCGGATCTTGACGAATGTTATCCAATTCAGAATCCGTTTTTGCCATCTCTCGGTATTCATTCAGTTTTAAATTGTAAGGCTTTATCGTAGCTAGCGATCGCTTCCTCTAATTGTCCTAACTCATCTAGGGCATTACCCCGGTTGTACCAGGCATCAGGGTCATCAGATTTAAATTGTAAGGCTTTATCGTAGCTAGCGATCGCTTCCTCTAATTGTCCTAACTTTTTTAGGGCAATACCCCGACTGTACCAGGCTTCAGGGTCATCAGGTTTAAATTGTAAGGCTTTTTCCCAGCAAACAATTGCATCAACTAAATCCCCGAGTCTAAATTGCTGATTGCCTTGCTTCAACCAAAACTCATCTTCCCCTTGAGATAATTCTGCTAAAGCCAACTTGCCTTGACTCTCTAAGCCCAGTCGCGAGGAAAGCCTCACGGGTTCTGACTTGAAGGGCGGCTTGATAGGAAGCGATCGCATTTTCGATATTCTGTGCCCTTTCTCCCCGGATTCTGTCACTGTAGGCAACACCCAGATTATTTTGAAGGGTTGCCCAAGTTTCTGAGTGATTCTCGCGGGTAAAGATAGTCAGTATCACTTCATAGCCTGTAATCGCGATTTCTAGGTTAGTGGCTTGA
The DNA here is from genome assembly GCF_000155555.1 of Coleofasciculus chthonoplastes PCC 7420. Lineage (GTDB taxonomy): Bacteria > Cyanobacteriota > Cyanobacteriia > Cyanobacteriales > Coleofasciculaceae > Coleofasciculus > Coleofasciculus chthonoplastes_A. The sequence continues at coordinate 131,318 of NZ_DS989848.1, read as the reverse complement.
CTCCCTAAAGGAAACTGCTGGATCAGATTACTGAAATTACCAATAGTGGCGGCAATAGCTTGGGCTGGTTCGGCTTCCACCTCTGCCAGTTTTGCCGTTCCCCAGTCATACAATATCTGGGCAAAGTTATCATCCAACAGATGCAGGTTTTCCTGGAGGAGGGGATAGATAACTTGCGGATTTCCATCACTATATGACGTTGCTTGTAATACCTGCATCAGGAAACGCAGTTGAGCTTCAGGAGTAGCCGTTGAGTCAGATAATCCCAAGAATTCCCCTAACTGATTCGCCATTCCGATTAAAAACTGCGCCGCATTTTCATCCCCCCTATCTGCGAACGCTTCCGCTACCTGTGCCATGGTTTCCAGCAACCCAGCATCCACTAACTCAGCGTTATCCTGTAATATCTGCCCTTCCTCACCACTGGGACAGGTTAATAGGGCATTAATCAGGGTTAGATAGGCGTGTTGGCGTTCTTCATCCATGAGGGAATTGAGACGGGAGATGCTAACTATGGTATAGCAAAAGACAGAGGGGGAAACCTCTCTCCAAACCTCTCTCCTGCTCTTGAGAGGCTTTGAATTCTTGCCAGTGTGGGGTGATCGGGTGACGGTAAGCATCATGATGTATGACGCCAATAGAGCCTCGACTAAGGACGCTCTGAGCCTCGCCCATGACACTCTGAGCCTCGACTAAGAACACTCTGAGCCTCGCCGAGGACGCTTTGAGCCTCGACTAAGAACACTCTGAGCCTCGCCCATGACGCTTAGAGCCTCAACTAAGGACACTCTGAGCCTCGCCGAGGACGCTTTGAGCCTCGACTAAGGACACTCTGAGCCTCGCCGAGGACGCTTTGAGCCTCGACTAAGGACACTCTGAGCCTCGCCGAGGACGCTTTGAGCCTTGACTAAGGACACTCTGAGCCTCGCCGAGGACGCTTTGAGCCTCGAACTCGACTCAGGACGACAGATACAGATGCGATCGCACTATACAGGGTGCGTTACATTTCATTAACGCACCCGACAAATAGAGCCTGTGCCGATGTTTAGGCGATCGCAATCGTTGAGACAATTGATACACTAGGAGATGTCACTCTTTGTCCCTTCATAGTTGCCCTGGCGATCTCTCACGCTTGGGTTTTCTCTCTCGATAACAAAGGGTGTTGACCAAGGGATTGAGCAGAAGGCAACCCGATAAGAAGAGGGCAACCCGATCAAATTCAATGGACTGGAGTTGTTAATTGGTGCGGTTCCCCTTCTCCCACCGTGGGGAGAAGGGGTTAGGGGATGAGGGGGAAAATCAACCCGCCCAGTTGCGCGAACACAACAGGGATCACACTTTCCAAAAAAAAAGGCGGCACCCAGATTCGAACTGGGGGTAAAGGCTTTGCAGGCCCCTGCCTTACCACTTGGCGATGCCGCCGTGTAAGAGACGCGCCATGGCGCGTCTCTACAATAAAGGATTATAGCCTATCTCATCCGGATGTGTCTTTTTCGCCAAGAATTCTTTTCGGCGAGCAAAACGTTAAGTATTTTAGAGGGGTGAAGCCATTTTGTCCATTCCTCGCTAGTCTGAGAATATCCGTTAATATAGCGTCACGCTACAGTCGCGATCGCTACCTCGATCCATGCTATTCAACCTGCTTAATCTGCCCTACTGGATTTTCCTGGGGATGGGCATCCTCCTATTTCTGGTTGTCATTGTCTCCGGTGGCGGGGATGATGACTTTGATATCGATGCCGATGCGGATGCTGATGTGGATGCCGATGGCGATTTTGCCATGGGATCAATGTTCAGTTTTCTCGGTGTAGGTAAAGTTCCCCTAATTTTGTTACTCGCCACAGACTGTTGTCTGGTAGGAGCATTCGGCTGGATGATTAATGTGGCGATCGCGAATGTCACGGGTACGATTCCCACAGGTTTATTCGGTGGTGTCGTCGGCGGCGCATCCCTGCTGCTGAGTTTATTCAGTGGTAGCTTAATTTCTCGACCCTTGGGTAAAATATTTGCCGCCTTTGGTGAAGATACCAGTGGCGATCGCTTAATTGGTTGCCAGGGTACTGTCAGTACCACTTCAATTCCCCTGGAAAGCCAAGGCAAAATTGGTCAAGTGGATGTTATCGATCCCAGTGGTAATCTGGTGACGATTAATGCCACCCTTCCTCAATGGGCAAAAGTTATTCCCAATCGCGGTAATTACGTCTTAGTCATTGAACGACAACCAGAAAGCTACCGGGTGATTACTAAAGATAGTTCTGATCAACAGCAATGGTTGTCTAATTCGCCCCAACTTAAGGATTCACCTTAACAGATACATACACAACCCTTGTGTAAGGTTATAGCAAAATGTGATTCTTTTTACACAACCTTTAAATGTGTATGATTCCCAAGCTTTAATAAAACCTATAGAGTATTAATCGCTAACTACCATGTCACAATCATCTACTTCCTCAACGTCCCAGCCTGTCCCAGTATCCTCTACCCTGGCACAACTTCCCAGTGGTATTCTCTTTTTTCCCGGTTTGATTGGCGCACTCATTGTATTGCTTCTCGCCGGCTTATGGTCGTACAAACTGATTTATAAAATCACTCCCAATAACGAAGCATTTGTCAGAACGGGCGGATTGTTCGTCAAAAAGAAATCCGTTATTCTTTATGGCGGTTGTATCGTTTTACCCGGTTTTCATGAACTGACCCGTGTCCCCTTACGGGAAATTTCCATTGATGTGGAACGGACTGGAAATCTAGCCGTGCGGACTCAAGACTACCTGCGGGCAAATATGCGAGCAACCTTTTATGTCTGTATCAATGCCGATCAAGAGGATGTGTTAATCGCTGCTGCCCGACTCTCGAAACAAGGACGAGTTTCTACGGAAGATATTAAAGAAGCCCTAGAAAAACGAGCAGATGATGCAATTCGAGCCGCTGCGAAGAAGAAGAGTTTACCGGAAATTGATTCGGATAAACTTGGATTTGCCGATGAAGTCTTGAATCTGATTCAGCCGGATCTAAAAAAAGTTGGCTTAACCCTGAATAATATCGCCATTTCTGAGATCGAAGAAAGCGATATATACGATACCAATAACTTCTTCGATGCCCAAGGGGTACGCCTGCGAACCGAAACCATTCAACGCTCCATCCAACAAAAACGGGAAGTTGAACTGAGTACCCAGGTAAGAATTGAACAGCAGGAACTTGATGCCGAAAAGCAATCCCTGCGAATCGTCAAAGAAAAAGAAGAAGCGTCACTAGGACAACAACTAGAGGTTGAATCCCTAAAATCCCAGCGACAACGGGAAATTCAAGAAGCCAAAGACCGAGAAGCCGCCACCGTACAACGGACGAAGATTTTACAAGATAAGTCCGTTGAAGAAGAAGAAATTCGCCGCAAACTCTCAGTTCAAGAAAACCAAATTGAAGCTGATATTGCCCTAGAGGAACGGAATAAACAGCTAAAAGTCGCCCAAACCTTGCAAAAACAGGAAGCAGAAATTGCTGAAATTACCCGTCAACAAACCGTCGATTCCTCCCGCCTAGAAGCCCAAGTTCGGGTAGCTGAAGCCGAACGCTTGTCGAAAGTCGCGAAACAGGAAGCCGCGATCGCGATCGCCAATAAAGAACGGGAACGCTTTGTATCAGAAGCCGAACGCGCTGAAGCGGAATCGGGTGTGGTTACGGCTACGGAGATTGAAAAAGCAGAACGGGAAAAACGCCTATCCCTGATTACAGCGGAACAAGAGGCAGAAAAGCGGCGGATTGCTGACCAAAACGTGGTTGAGATTGATGTCTTCCGCCGTCGTCGTCAAGCGGAAATTGCCCGTCAAGCGGCAGAATTAGAAGCCGACTCCATTCGCACCTTAGCCCAAGCGAATCGGGATAAAGCCCTGGCTGAAGCTGAAGGGAAACGGGCAATCATTGAAGCCGAGAATACGTTGAGTGACTCCAAGTTAAGCGCCCAAGTGCTGACCACAATTTGGCCCGGTTTGGTAGACAAACTCCCAGAAATTGCCAAAGCCTTAGCGCCACAACCGGGAATTTTAGGCGATACCCGAATTTTTGCGTTCCCCGGGATGAATGGTAGTAATGGTAATGGTCATGGGAATGGCATGGGTGATATTAACAAACTCTTACTCTCGACCAGTGGCTTATCCTTAATCAACACACTTCTGGATGAAGGGAAGCTGGGAAAATTAATTGGTCAGGTGAGTCAGTTGGTGCGAAATAATCCCAGCCAAAATGGAGGGAATGAAAGCCATAATACCCCAGAGTCCTCAGCCGAACTGGAGACTCAAGCCTTAGTCAAGCGGCAAACACCGCCAGCCCCTCCTCCGTCAAAATCTCCTGGACAACGACAACCCTCGTCCTCAGCAGCGAAACTTGTCGAACCGTCTCAGATTAAGAGTGATGAGGGTTCTACGCCACCCCATCGTGCATCTGGGGCAAAGAGCGATCGCGATCGCGAAGATCCTAGAACTCGTCACAGTTGAGGCAAAGGAGCAGAGGGAGATGGGGGAGCAGAGGGAGCAGAGGGAGCTGGGGGAGCAGAGGGAGCAGAGGGAGCTGGGGGAGCTGGGGAAGCAGAGGGAGCTGGGGAAGTTAACTCAAAACTCTACCTTACCTAAGCTGTTCGGCATTTAAACCTTAATGTCAATAATGGTGAAATCCTTGTAGTGCGTTTAGCGAAGCCATGCCGCAGGCTTTAGCGAAGCCATGCCGAAGGCTTTGCATCTTGCTCGCTACTAATACCCAATTTAAATGCATGACAGCTTATTGCCTATTGCCTATTGCCCATTGCCCATTGCCTGTTCCCTGTTCCCTAACAAATGACAAATGACAAAGAACAAAATTTGATACCCTAGCTTAAATAGTCTTGGGAACGAATAGAGAAGCGTGGATATTCAAATTGGGCGAGGTAAAACAGCTCGCAGAGCTTATGGCATCGATGAAATCGCACTAGTCCCCGGACAACGGACGCTAGACCCTAATTTGGCAGACACCCGTTGGCGTTTGGGGAGCATCGAACGAGAGATTCCGATCATTGCCAGTGCAATGGATGGCGTGATCGATGTGCGAATGGCAGTGATCCTATCTGAGATGGGAGCGCTAGGGGTGCTTAATCTCGAAGGCATTCAAACCCGTTATGCTGACCCTAATCCGATATTAGAGCGAATTACCTCTGTGGGTAAGTCAGAATTCGTTAATCTGATGCAGGAGTTGTATGCTGAACCGATTAAACCGGAATTAATCAGCCAGCGAATTCAGGAAATCAAAGACCAAGGTGGGATTGCGGCGGTGAGTGCGACGCCAGCCGGTGCGATGAAATACGGTGAAATTGTCGCCTCAGCGGGTGCTGATTTATTCTTCATCCAAGCCACTGTGGTGTCCACGGCTCACCTGTCACCAGAGTCAGTCACCCCCCTAGATTTAGCCCAGTTCTGCCAGGATATGCCAATGCCCGTGGTTTTGGGCAATTGTGTCACCTACGAAGTTGCCCTGAACTTAATGAAAGCAGGTGCGGCGGCTGTATTAGTGGGCATTGGTCCGGGTGCCGCTTGTACCTCGCGGGGCGTTCTGGGTGTGGGAGTCCCCCAGGCGACGGCGGTGGCGGATTGTGCGGCTGCCCGTGACGACTATCATCAAGAGACGGGTAATTATGTGCCAGTTATTGCTGATGGTGGGTTAATTACCGGGGGAGATATCTGTAAATGTATTGCTTGCGGCGCAGATGCGGTGATGATTGGCTCTCCTCTGGCTCGTGCCAAAGAAGCCCCAGGAGGCGGGTTTCACTGGGGAATGGCAACCCCTAGCCCGGTTCTGCCCCGAGGAACGCGCATCCAGGTGGGGAGTACAGGAACACTACAAGAAATTCTGATTGGACCTGCCCAACTGGATGATGGCACTCACAATCTTTTAGGTGCGCTGAAAACCAGTATGGGAACCTTGGGCGCTAAGAACTTGAAAGAAATGCAGCAAGTGGAGGTGGTGATTGCGCCATCCTTGTTGACAGAAGGGAAAGTTTACCAGAAAGCGCAGCAGTTGGGAATGGGTAAATAAAATTTTTGGGGTTGACAAACTGCCCCAAACCCCACTGATGTAAGTTAACATAGAGAAAGCGGAGACGCATGTTTCCGTTCACTCCTCACACCACACTCCGCCCGGACTATGTTCGGGCGGTTCCTTTTTGGGGGTTAAGCTCTAATGTCAGGATAGCTTAACATCTTAATCGACTAAATGTGACGATTTATATCGAAATATATACTTTTTTTGCAGGGGAGCGCTCAGTTTTCTCTGTGGTAAAATATCCCAAGACACATAGAAAATAGTACACGCAAGGATTTCCAGGCATGTCAACAGCCGTAGCAGTTACAGACGCCAGTTTTAAGCAAGACGTCCTAGATAGTGACGTTCCCGTTTTAGTAGATTTTTGGGCACCCTGGTGTGGCCCGTGTAGGATGGTCGCACCTGTGGTGGATGAAATCGCACAACAGTACGAAGGTCAGATTAAAGTTGTAAAGCTCAACACTGACGAAAATCCTAATGTAGCCAGTCAGTATGGGATTCGCAGCATTCCGACCTTAATGATTTTTAAAGGAGGACAACGAGTTGATATGGTTGTGGGTGCAGTTCCGAAAACGACGCTAGCAAACACTCTAGAAAAGTATCTCTAATCCCTTCCCTAATCAGTTAAGCCTTAAGCCGAATCGGGTTAAGGCTAGTTAGGCTTGCAGGCGCGAGGAGTCGCTACAGCTACAAAAAGCCTGTAAGCTCTCGATTAGGTTGGCAAACATAACCCAAAAGCTAGAAAAGTGGTGAAAAGCGGGGTAAATTGCCAATCTTGAAATCATTATAAAATCAGCAAGTTGGCAACTTGAGTTTATGTCTAGTCCCCAAACCAATATAATTACCTGTTTTTCTATCGTAAATCCGGATTAAGACACTGCCACTTGTACTATGTAAGTGTCTAAATCTATAGACTTTACTAAGTCATGAGTAGGATACCTATATCGCCTCCACCCATCAAACGGGTTGTGGCGATCGCATCAGTCGTGGTAGGTTGTCTGGTTAGTCCGATTCCGACTTACTCTCAACCGACCAACTCAGCGAGTAATACTCCCTCGCTGCAAGATATGCTTGAGTTTAATCTGGATCTATCGGGTCGGGGAAGCCCCCGTTCCGGTAATCGTACAGGTGGCGCGAGTCGTAGTCTCTGTGGGGGAAGTCAATCTGGAGAATCTTTGTTCGCCCTGATTCCCGATACCAATGTGGGATTAACGGTAGAGGAACATCCCACCTTCTGGTTCTATATTCCTGATGGCGCGAATACATTCGACTCAATGAAATTTGCCCTCTGGAGTGATCAGGGTGAGAAAGTGTACGAAACCACCTATCCTGTGACGAACGCCCTACCCGGTGTGATTAGTATTTCTTTACCGCCAACCCTACCCGCGCTAAAGGAAAACCAATACTACAACTGGATTTTTACCGTTTACTGTGAAGATCCCCAAGCAGCGATTGTTCGCACTGATCCCAAACGAGTCCGAGTTAGAGGTTCCATCCAACGTGTTCCTTTAACGGCTGAACTCCAACAAGGATTGAATCGGGCGTTGACTCCCCGCGATCGCGCCGTTGTTTTAGCCCAAAATGGGATTTGGTTTGACCCTCTCACCCTGATCGGCAATCTTCGCCGTACTCAGACCGCCAATTACGCCCTGGCGGTGGATTGGAGTAACTTGTTAGAGGATATTGAACTCGACGCGATCGCATCCAAACCCATTACTGAATGCTGTAGTGCTTTGGCTCAGTGATCCCCCCATTGGCATAGTGGTTCTCAATTGAGAATTATCAATCACCCTGTTCTCTAACGAAGGTTGCTTGTCTTCCATCGTTGCCAAAAACCCCTATCTCTACTGGATGTTCCTAATTCCACGTTAAACACGAGATATCAGCGACTTGATTCGAGCCTGTAAGACCCGCTGTAAGACCCCGCTACACTATCTCGTTCGATCAGTCCCTCATTTTTGCACTTTGGCTGTTCTCGTGTACTAGAAACAGCTTATCGCCCCTAATTTTAATTCGATAGCCGCTTGACCCTTAAAACAGTGTGCTATAAAGAAGTAGATTGGATATTTTCTCAAGTACTAGGTGGTGTATCACTAAATACTGTGCTTTCTTGTCCAATGGTTTAGTATTTTGTTGTCATTGGAGAATATAGGTTGGTGGCTAACCATAATTGAGTCATTTCGGCAAAGGGATTCCGGCTTCTGAATTTCTTTGATAGGTATGTACTGAACTTATGCCTAGGTTAACCATAGCTAAAACCAATAACAGATAGCTTAACCCTGGAAAGGGGAGTGATATCATCCAGATTGATTATTCAGATACTTTCGACGACAATTCAACCGCAATAGTTTTGGTGTCTCTTTAAAATTCAACGTATCATTTGATAGCTGAGTAATCGTATTGGGATTCGGTGCGGCTTCTAATTTGGACTTGCCTTATTTAGGGTTGAGTAAAATTCTGTCTGTCAAGTCCTATACATCAGTTCTATTTATTCCACGGAGTTTTGTAGCCCCTATGATTAATTCTGCAATGAAAGGAGCAATTCTGCTGTTGGCTACTTTACCTTTTTTGGGTGTTACCAGTATACAGCCGACTCAGGCGACTTCAATCCCTCTCAAGGTGGATAAAGCAGACGTACCGATTGTTCCTCAGTTTAACCCCAGCTCTCTATTGACAAACACTTCAGTTACTCAGGTATACTCACCCAATACTTTTGCTAAAGATTCTATTGTAACCAAGGAAGCCACACGGATCAACCCCCCAAGTCTAATCATGGCTCAGTCCGTTACCGGGGCAGGTGATGAGGTAGGGACAATGGTTGAGCAAGACGGTAACCAATTTAACATCGACGGTGGCATCTTTTCCGGAGATGGGGAAAATCTATTTCACAGTTTCCAATACTTTGGTCTTTCCGCTGGTGAAATTGCCAACTTTTTGTCTAATCCTGAAATTCGCAATATCTTGGGGCGGGTAGTTAGTGGGGAAGCTTCAATTATTAATGGTTTGATTCAAGTTACCGGGGGCAACTCAAATTTATTTTTAATGAATCCGGCGGGGATTGTATTTGGGGCGAATGCCAGTTTAAATGTTCCCGCGTCGTTTACAGCTACAACCGCGACAGGAATTGGTTTTGCGGGAGATCAGTGGTTCAATGTCTTTAGTGAAAATAACTATCAGACGTTAATCGGTAATCCCAATCAGTTTGCCTTTGATTTAGCTCAACCTGCAACCCTAATTAATGCTGGCAATCTAGCCGTATCAGAAGGACATAATTTAACCCTACTGGCAGGAAATACGATTAATACCGGGCAACTGACTGCACCGGGCGGCACCATTACAATGGCGGCTGTACCGGAATCCAATCGGGTGCGGATCAGTCAACCGGGACAATTATTAAGTTTAGAAATCGTACCGCAAACCAATGTCAATGGAGAAATAGAGCCGATTGATCCCTTAGATTTACCAACACTGCTGACGGGTACAGATGAAAGTGTGGACACGGGATTAACAGTTACAGATACAGGTCAAGTACAGCTTCAGGAGTCTGGGATTACTGTATCGGCAGAAGCCGGGGTTGCGATCGCCTCTGGCACTTTGGATGTGTCTCATGAGTCTCCCGGCGTTGATTCCCAGTCGGTGAATGTATTTGGCAACAAAGTTGGTGTATTTGATGCCACCATTAACGCTTCTGGGATGTATGGTGGGGGAACAGTACGACTTGGCGGCGACTATCAAGGTCAAGGAAGTGGGTTTAATGCGTCTCAAACCCTAGTTAGTGAAAACTCTGTAATTACGGCTGATGCTGGAGTCCAGGGAACAGGCGGTGAGGTGTTTGTTTGGGCAGATGAGGTGACGGGCTTTTATGGAACCATTAGCGCCCGTGGGGGAACGGAAGCAGGAGATGGGGGATTTATCGAGGTTTCTGGTCAGGAATTATTGATTTTTACGGGTTATGCTGATGCAGGAGCATTGAATGGTCAACCTGGTACATTATTACTTGATCCTAAAAATATCACGATTGGGGATACTAATGCTCCATTAACCGAACTTTTTAATCCGAATAACCCCACAAATAATCAATTTGGATATTCGGTAGCGGCAGTTGGATCAGATATCTTAGTGGGTGATCCTGGAGATGATACGCAGGGAAACAATTCAGGTGCTGCTTATTTATTTGATGGTAACGATGGCAGGTTATTGTATGGCTTTTTAAATCCCGATTCGGATGATCCAGCGGGAGACCAATTTGGTTTTTCTGTCGCTGGAGTAGGATCAAACGTGCTAATTGGCGCTCCTGGAGATGATATAGGAGGAGAATCGAATGTCGGCTCTGCCTACTTATTTACTCCAGAAGGAGATCAGTGGCAATACTTGTCTTTGTCTAATCCTACTCCCCAAGCTGAAGATCAGTTTGGCTTTTCAGTTGCTGGGGTAGGGTCAAATCTTCTAATTGGCGCTCCAGGAGATGATCACAACGGAAAAACCGATGCAGGTGCTGCTTATTTATTCGATAGCAGTAACGGTAGTTTACTAAAAGACTTTTTCAGTTCCAATTCTGACAATGATGGTCAATTTGGCTATTCGGTAGCTGGCGTGGAAAACCATGTTTTGGTGGGAGCGCCTGGAGAAAGGGTTACTATCAACAACGAGACAAAAACGGCAGGTGCCGCCTATCTATTTAAGGATAGTGATCCTAACAATGGGCAACGTTTGATTAGTCCCAATCCGACAGATAGCGGACGGTTTGGTTATTCAGTCGCCGCGATGGGATCGCAAATACTGGTGGGCGCTCCTAGTGATAATCTAGGACAAGGAGTTCAAGGTGCCGCCTATTGGTTTAATCAAAATGGCGAGTTGCAAAACACCTTTTCAAGTCCCAATTCTAATAATGATCAATTTGGTACTTCAGTCGCAGCAGTAGAATCAGCAGAGTCCGCCCTAGGGTTTAACGTTGTCGTCAGCACCCCCGGAGAAAATGCTGTTTATTTATATGAACCCCTGCTCGATGCTGACACTGGACGTTTGTGGCAAACCTTTCCCAAGCCCCCAGAGTCACCCACCGATTTTGGTAATGCGGTTGCTGGGGTAGAAAGAAACGTGGTAGTGGGAGCGCCAGGAGATATGAATGAGCAAGGGAATGCTTATGTGTTTGGCTCCAGCTTCGAGTTTAATGATAATCGTGACCAATCTGTGACAATTGATGTCGCCACGATTACCAATATTACTAACACGGGAACCGAGATAGAGTTTCAGGCAAATAATGACATCACTGTAAATGAGTCAATTATCACTGACAATCAAAACGGAACTGGAGGATCACTGAAATTAAGAGCAGGTCGCAGTATTTTTGTCAATGCTGATATCACTACAGATAATGGCAATTTAATCTTAATTGCCAATGATAGCGAAGCGATTCAAGACTATCGTGATCCTGGCGACGCTTTGATAGAAATAGCTGATGGCTTCACACTGGATGCGGGGAATGGTGATATATATCTTCAACTCGATCCAGGAGAAGCAAGGGGAGATATTAATGTTTTCGGTAAGATTATTACTCAGACAGGAGATCTGATTGTAGAACATAATAATTCCACAGGTGGAAACGTCAATCTTGGAGAAACGGCAACGATTAACGTTGGCGGAAATGTGGATATTACAACCGCTGGCGCAAATATTTTAACCAGTGGTAATGTCTCGACGGCGAACGGTAAGATTAATTTCGCTAGTCAAGGGGGCGATGTAGAAATTCAGAGTGGTGGTAATGTCTCTACCAATACTGGTGAGATTAATTTCGCTAGTCAAGGGGGCGATATAGAAATTCAGAATGGGGGTAATGTTTCTACTAATGGGGGTGAAATTCGTTTCAACAGTCAGGGTGGAACTATTGAAGTTGATCCGGCGTTTAGTTTGACGGGTGAAACGTTCTTGTCTACAGGTGCTGGAACGGGAGATATCCTGTTTAATAATCGTCTCGATGGGACGCAAAATCTCACACTGACGACGGGAACGGGTAATGTAATCTTTGAGGGACAAGTCGGTAGCGATACACCTCTGGGAAATCTGACTATTGCTAGTGCGAGGAATGTAACGGCAAAAGACGCGATCGCAGCCACTAGCTTTACGCATCAATCAGGAACTGGCATAGTTAATTTGAGTGATTTACAACTATTCAATGGAGATTTAGAACTCAACACCAGTGATGGCTTGATAGTAGGCAATATTACCGCAACTGAAGGCAATGTTGAATTAAGCTCAACGAACAATATCACTGTAGAAAATATTGCAACGTCTGGTGGAACAATTAATCTCACCAGTGAAGCAGGAACCATCACTAGCGGTAACTTGAATTCCGGCGGTGGTAGTGTAGACGCAACGGCTAGTAATGATCTAAACACCGAAAATATCACAACCTCTGGTGGCACAATTAACCTCACCAGTCAAGCAGGAAACGCCACGAGTAGTGACTTAGATTCTGGTGGTAGTGATGTAAATGTTACTGCCAATAGGAACTTAACTACAGAAGATATCACAACGTCTGGCGGCACAATTAATCTCACCAGTCAAGCCGAAGCAATTAATACGGGTAATTTGAATTCTTCTGCCGCCACGGGTGGCGATATTATCGTCAATGCGAAGATTAGTATTACCACTGAAGCCATCAATTCTAGCGGCACTGAAGGCGATGGCGGCAACGTTATTCTCGATCCTTTGGAAGATATTACCGTCAATTCTATTAATGCCCAAGGCGGAAGCAATGGTCAAGGTGGTGATGTTGACATCACGACACAACAATTCTTTCAGGCAACAGGAAGCTTTACCGATCAAAATGGCATAGACGCTAGTATTTCTACGACTGGTGGTAACGGTGGTGGCGATATTACCATTCGTCATGATGGTGGCGCACAGGAGGTGATTGAGCCTTTTGTTGTCGGTAATGGCAATACGAATGGTACGGCACAAGCCATTACCAGTGGAGAGTTTACGATTGCACCTGTTCAGTCATTTCCGGGAAGTTATACGCTCGGTAATATCCGGATTATTACAACTGACCAGACGTCTAATCCACCCGCTAACCCACCAACTTCTTTTAATGGAAATCTGAACAACTTAAAAAAAGATTTTCAAGACCCCCTAGACCCTCTTGATCAGCCTAATGCCTTGGATCAAGAGCCAATTATCAATGCTGATGTTTACAAAATAGAGCGCTACTTTACCCAGGCATTTGAGAAACAACTGGGAATGGAGGCAGAAAAAATCCTCACCTTGGATGAAATCCGCAATCGCTTGCGTAGCATTGAAGTGGCAACTGGGGTCAAACCTGCTGTAATTTATGGGGTTTTTGTACCGAGTAGCACTAAATCCGAAATGGAATTAGAACTGATGCTGGTAACAGCAGATCGGGATGTAATTAGTAAGCGAGTATCCGGGGCTAAACAGTCTGATGTCCTGAGTACAGGACAGAATTTTCGCCAGGAAATTATTGATGGTGGGTTTGGATATTTAGATGGAGCAAAACAACTGTATCAATGGCTAGTGGCACCCTTGGAAACAGAATTGCAAGAAACAGGAATTGAGAATTTAGTCTTTATTCTTGATGAAGGGTTGCGCTCATTACCCATAGCCGCTATCCATGATGGAAATGACTTTATTGTGCGGCGATATAGTGTGAGTTTGATGCCCAGTGTGAGTCTCACAGATACCCGTTATGCCAATATTAAAACGATGCCTGTTTTGGCAATGGGTGCTTCAGATTTTCCCGATAATCCTCTTCTGGAACAATTACCAGCAGCGGCGGCTGAGGTATCGATTCTGACCAATACCTTATGGCGTGGTCAAGCCTTTATCAATGAGAATTTTACCGTTAACAATCTCAAGGCACAACGAGAAGAAAAACCCTTTGGCATTATTCACCTGGCTACCCATGCAGAATTTGAACCGGGCGCACCTAGTAATTCTTATATTCAGTTATGGGATACTAAGGTAGGAATAGACGAAGTTCGTAGTTTAGGCTGGCATGATCCGGCTGTAGAATTAGTGGTATTGAGTGCTTGTCGTACTGCCTTAGGTGATCCGAGTGCTGAACTGGGGTTTGCCGGATTTGCGGCTAAAGCGGGAGTTAAATCAGTATTAGCCAGTTTATGGTACATCGAGGATTGGGGAACGTTGCCAATGATGGCAGAGTTTTACAATAATCTGGATGATGCACCGATTAAAGCGGAAGCATGGCGACGGGCGCAAATGGCAATGATTGAAGGAAAGGTTAAGTATGCAGACAATCAATTAATCTTATCGGATAAAGCCATTACTTTGCCCATTGCTGATGCTAACCCTGGTAATCCTGACTTATCTCATCCCTATTACTGGTCAGCATTTAGTATTGTTGGTAATCCGTGGTAAAAGGTAGAGGTGCGGAGGAGAAGAGGTGAATTTTTCAATTAACAAATAGAACAATGACATTTATCGGAAAAAATGAGTGTAGATAATCAGTTTGAACCACTTTTGAGCGGTGAAGTCTTGTCGGTTGATGAATCGACACAACTTTTAATTGGAAATCGCACGTTCCGAGTGGATGAATTTCTAGAAGTGATAAGGATGCAGCTTGAAGGGTTAGAGGGATGGAATCAAGACAAGAATGGTTGGTTTAGTGAAAAGGGTATTTCGGCTGAAGTTTTGAGATTTACAGCTAAAGGTTGGCAAAAAGGTACGGTGAGAATCAGCCTGGAATTTGTTCCTGAAGAAACTGAGACTCAGAAATCCCCAGCTTTAAATACAAGCGAGACATCAAAAAAGCAAGAGAAACTGCCGATTGTGGGAATGATGGGCTAGAGATGTAGGGTGGGCAATGCCCACCTCACAGTAACTTGGAGTTGATTACCATGGCGGCACAATGTCTTGTCCCAATCCCATAGTGCGAGGTTGGGGAGGGCGGGTTTTGTAGAAAAGTTATTGGTTTGTCTGTTAATTTTGCCCCTAAACCCGCCCCTACAGCTTGGTTCTCCCTACTGGAACTCATTCATCCACAAACACACATCGCTTCATTACACTCATTACCTCTCCCGGATTTGCTGTTGGTGTCAGAGGACTCCATTCCGTTACATTGGCAAAACCGAGACGATACAACGTGTGAATGATTTTCACCACGCCTTTGTTAGAACCAACGACGATAACTTTGACGAATTCTCGTCTTGAGTCTGAACGGGTGGAAGCTTGTAGCTGTATCGAGGCTTCGGGGGGTTTAGTATCGGTCAAAACGTTCTTAACCATTGGGGTTTCCCTGATTTGCGTTTACCTGGAGTATTCGCAGATCTGCGAATACTCAAATTGTACGCTGTATCTTCGCAGATCTGCAAATATTTACTTCCTGATCTTCCTCTGACACGATGGGGAACATGGGAAAAGCAGGCAAAGTCCTTCGGCAAGTTTTGGAGAACTACGGCATCAGCCAGAACAAATTGGCTCTCACGTTGGGAGTTAAACCTTCCGTTGTTTTTCGCTGGTTTCATGAGCAGACAGATCCCAGTGCTGAAACTGTCCGAAGTATTGCTGAAGCTTTACACGGTCTTGAGCCAGCCGCTGCGGATGAGTTTGTCCGGCTTTATTTGGGGGATTACCTTCAGGACAGCGATAAAACCTGAAATATGCCAGTGGTTCATTGGAAGTAGTGATTGTTACTCCCTATAACCACAGATTTGTGTAGATTTACGCGGCGAAAATTTTTTGACACGATGGAGGGCATGGGAAAAGCCGGAAAAGTTGGGGCAGGGCGGGTTTTGTAGAAAGGTTATTGGTTTGTCTGTTAATTTTGCCTTGAATAAAGGGCGACCCGACCGAATTGAATGGACGGGTGTTGTGAATTGATGGAAGCGGGTCGCCCCTACAGGTTGTTAGATCATGTTCACCCCTCTCCTCTTCTCGTTGATATATAGCAGTAGACACATCGATTGGGACTTTCGGCACCATTGTAGAGACGCGCCATGGCGCGTCTCTACTTAAATGATGTGTCCTAACCGCTATGGCGGTTGCTATACCTTGCCAACTCCCTCTCTCTTTCAAAAGGAGGATGTTTTAAACACAAATACTGACTTAATTAATAATAAGGATACTCAACCACATACGCGATTAGTCCTCTGGAGAGGTCACTACCCCATGCTTACCCACAGCTTCAATTTGCTCAAGAAATTAAGAGTACCTTGGCGGGTTATGAGGAGCTGAAAGACATTATCGCCATGTTAGGGATGGAGGAATTATCCCAGCGCGATCGCCAAACGGTCAACCGGGCGCGACGACTTGAGCGCTTTTTGACTCAACCTTTCTTTACGACTGAACAATTTACCGGGAAAAAGGGCAAACTGGTGAGTCTAGACGAAGCCTTGGATGGATGCGAACGCATTCTTAATGATGAGTTTAGCGATTATTCTGAGCGATCGCTCTATATGCTTGGTTCTATCGACGAAGCACTTGTAGAGACGCGCCATGGCGCGTCTGGGAGCGGGGGAGACGCTTTATACGAACTGTTTACGCCGTTCTTTTTCATTGGGATTGGCTTGAAAATTAATCCTAGTGCGCTAACGGCGGCTTTAGGAATGGGAGGAATTCTCCTTGTCGCCGCCGTATTAGGCAAACTTATTGGTGCGGGGGGTCCCACGTTGTTAACCACAGGTTGGACGGGTGCTGCGTTAATCGGCGTTAGTATGGTGCCTCGCGCCGAAATTACCATGATTGTCATGGGTAAAGGACTCTCATTAGGGGAGTGGGCGGTATCTAATCAGGTTTTCGCCGCCATGGTTGTTGTATCTGCGGTGACTAGCATCCTAGCACCGATTATTCTGCGTTCATTGCTGAACAAATTGCCTGAAATTCCAACAGGAGTAAGTAACTGATGCCTATTTCACCGCAGCTTATTGTCTGGATTGCGATCGCGTTAGCACAAGTCAGCCTACTGGCTATCGCACCGTTGTTAATTCACTGGCTTTCTTTACTCCCTTAACTATTAGGAAATTATCCTCTTTTAAATTAGATGAACCCTGGCACATTTAGAACCTTAAAAACTTAAATAAGGGCGGGTTTAGTTACCTAGATACCAACAAAAAACGTTAATAGTAAAACCCGCCCCTACAGTTCTGAAAACTTTTTTATCGGAGCATCACCATGAACAATATAACGATAGAAGCTGAGTATGTCGGAAAGCCTGTGATCGTTGCTGAGGCTGTCGAAGTGTTAGATATTCCCTAGAATTGTGGGTGAAAAACTCTACTCCCTGAAGGGGTGACAAGAGACGTGAAGGATAGGCAGGGTGTGGGATGTCGGGAAGATAAACAGTTAAAATTCTGGCGACCACAAATCAACAATAGCGACCTCAAAACCTGGAAGTAAATCAGGAATCGTTAGTACATCACCATCGCCTAAAATTTCGACCTCAGACTCAGGACGATAAATTTCCACCCGGCGCTGTTGCGGATGCATCAAAATACCAACTTTTGTTCCTTGCTCCAGAAAAAATTGAATCTTATCTCTCAACGATTTTAAGGTATCTGTTGGGGACTTTACCTCAACCATTAAATCAGGAGCCAGTTCCGCAAACGAACGAGGACTTCTGGGTAACCGTTCAGCTAAAACAAAAGAAACATCAGGCGCTCTGACATTAGCATTGGGTAGGTCAAAACCTGCACTAGAAGCTGTCACCCGACCAAGCTTTTGAGGTCTTACCCAATTACCTAAAACCCGGACAAATTCGGCAACGACTTCATCTGACTCATAACCCGATGGACTCATAATTATGATTTGCCCGTCAACTAACTCCATGCGATACTCAGGATGGTCTGCTTGTAATTTCTCCAAGTCTTTGCGGGTCAGAGCTGTCAGAGAAGCCATAGAACCTCTTTGAGTCTATATCTAGAATGATTGATAAATTCATTGTATTACCGTTGAGCGCAACTCGGTATTCGGCTCTTATCCCCAACGACGAACTAAGATATCGTGAGAGAAGAACTCCCGTTAAGAGAAAATCCTTTTTCAATGACTGCGACTACTCCCAACTCCGCCAAACACAAAAAAGCCAAAGCCTTGAAACCAGGGACGATCCGCCCTGCCAAGGAACTCTGTAGCGAATGTGGTCTGTGTGATACATACTATATTCATTATGTCAAGGAAGCTTGTGCCTTTCTTAACCAACAGATTCCCGAATTAGAAACCCAAACCCATGGACGTAGCCGGAATCTGGATAATCCCGATGATTGGTATTTCGGCGTCAACCAGAACATGATGGCGGCGCGGAAACTTCAACCGATTGAAGGGGCGCAGTGGACAGGAATTGTCAGCACCATCGCTATTGAAATGCTCACCAGTGGCAAAGTTGAAGGCGTTGTCTGTGTGCAGAATACCAAAGAAGACCGTTTTCAACCGATGCCGATTATTGCCCGAACTCCAGAGGAGATTCTCGCCGCCCGGGTGAATAAGCCAACCCTGTCTCCTAACCTGTCAGTCTTGGAACAAATTGAACAGTCGGGGATGAAACGCCTATTAGTGATTGGCGTCGGCTGTCAAATTCAAGCATTACGGGCGGTGGAAAAAGAACTGGGCTTAGAAAAACTCTATGTTCTGGGGACGCCCTGTGTGGATAATGTCACCCGCGCCGGATTACAGAAATTCCTGGAAACTACCAGCAAGTCTCCTGATACCGTGGTGCATTATGAGTTCATGCAGGACTTTCAAGTTCACTTCAAACACGAAGATGGTTCAATTGAGAAAGTCCCCTTCTTTGGACTTAATACCAAAGAACTTAAGGATGTATTTGCCCCCTCTTGCATGAGTTGTTTTGATTACGTCAACTCTCTAGCGGATTTAGTGGTTGGTTACATGGGCGCACCCTTTGGTTGGCAATGGATTGTGGTGCGAAATGACCGGGGACAGGAAATGCTGGATCTGGTGCAAAATCAGCTAGAAACGCAATCAGTTACGTCTAAGGGCGACCGACATCAAGCCGTGCAACAGAGTATTCCGGCGTATGATAAAGGCGTCACCTTACCGATGTGGGCAGCTAAATTAATGGGGGTGGTGATTGAAAAGATTGGTCCGAAAGGGTTGGAATATGCTCGTTTCTCGATTGACTCCCACTTTACCCGCAATTATCTCTATGTGAAACGCCATCACCCAGAGAAATTAGCGGCGCATATTCCAGAGTTTGCCAAGCGAATTGTTGGACAGTATACTTTACCTGATTAAGGGATTTATCGCTCAAGCAAGTCGGGTTACGTTGCGGCTTAACCAATCAGTATCAAGCGCAACTGACCCTGACTCAATCGATAGGGTATAGTTTCAGCCAAACGAGATCGCCCGATTACAAATATCACGACAATCCAACTCTTATCAATTCTGTTATATAGCGCGTCTAAATGCAACGCGAAATCTTTTTGTTCCCCGTTCTTTAATACCAATGCCTTCCAAAACTTTTATTGTTCGCGCCCACGCGAGAACCATCCATACTCGCCCTGTCACATTCATCTGTGCCAAGTGCCATCAGGCGACGACTCGCGAATGTTATCCGGGTACGCCACCAAAATACTGTCTCAACTGTGCGCCAAAGAAGAAGAAAGCCTCAGCCAGCCGAACACCCGAAAAGGGTATGTTTAAACCCACTCATCACTTAGTTGCTCATAGAACAGGTGAACAGATACCCGTATGCTTAGAAACCTCCCCTGATCCGGGATGGTTTTGGGTGCGTACTGCCCTGGATTGGTTTTCCGGAGAGTCGATTATTCAATATCATAGACAGAAGGGATTATATAGCCGAGATAAACCCTTAGAGGATTACTCCCTAGAAGAGATAGCCTCTGAAACAGAGACTTAACGGTTGCAAATCCTCGATGTCTTGAAGATATCAGGAATCTGGCTAATCCACAAGCAATTTACCCAGTTTGGTTTGGCAGGTTTTAGCGATCGCTGAGTGGGAAAGCGTGCAAATAAGCGGTCTAATTCACTTTTACCACCTTCATCCCACAGCATTTCAATGGGTTTAAATTGCTCGGTATGGGGAAAGTCAGGAGTATGGCAGATTACTCGTTCAGCGTATTGGGTCAACGGCTGAAAGTGAATCGAATAATAGAGTCTGTTGACTGGATAATTTCTGAGTTCAAAGCAGGGAAAAAATTCTGGAAAGCGTTCCCTGGCTTCTTTAAAGCGGTTATAGATATCCCGTTCCCAGCGCTTGCGGGTAATATCATCAATGTCTATATCTTGCTCAGTGAGGAGAATCATCGAATTGTTGGAACGGTACATAAGGGGAGGGAACTTGCTTCACTTTCTACTTTAGAAAGGGCGTGTGACAAGGTTATGACAAATTAATGACAATCTTATCGAGGGGTGACAAGGGAGTTGAGGTGTTGAGGTGTAGGCAGGGTATGGGGTGTAGGGAGGGCTTCACAACCTTTGAGGGAATCTGGTTTTGACGTTAGTAAGGGCGGGTTTTGCTACAGAGGTTATCGGTGAGATTCGACATTGAGTGCCTAAACCCGCCCCTACAGCGTGTTGTATTCTTTAGATTTGGGGTTAGTCAGGGCGGGTTTTGCTACAAATGTTATCGGTGGGATTCAACATTGAATGCCTAAACCCGCCCCTACAGCGCCAATGCCAACCCATCCCCACGGGGTTCAGACGCCGCCACGAAAACGCCTCCCTGCTGTAAAATTATCTGACCCTTGCCAAACCGTTTCCTGTCGGCACTCATTTCAATATGATGTCCCCGTTGAGCAAGTGCCAAAGCCACATCAGACGGTACAGTTGGCTCTAAAAGTACCTGATTTCCGGCGATAAACTGCCATCGCGGTGCATCTAGTGCTGCTTGGGGATTCATGCTATAGTCTGCCAGATTCACTACCATTTGTAGATGACCTTGGGGTTGCATATATTCCCCCATGACGCCAAATGGTCCTAAGGGTTGACCGTCTTGGGTGAGAAAGCTGGGAATAATTGTATGATAGGGACGCTTTCCGGGTGCGACTTGATTAGGATGACCGGCGGCTAAGGTGAACCCACATCCCCGATTGTGCAGGGCAATACCTGTACCCGGAATCAGAATCCCACTGCCAAAGCCTTGATAATTGGATTGAATCAACGACACCATCAACTCCCCATCGGCGGCGGCTAAATAGACGGTTCCGCCTTTGGCTAAACCGGGTTGGGCTAAGGGAATCGCGGTTTCTGTGATCAACTGGCGACGGGTGTGGGCATAGTCTTTATCCAGTAGCTGCTCAACTGTCATGTCCATAAATCGAGGATCGGCGATATAACGCTTGGCATCGGCAAATGCCAGCTTCATCGCTTCAATTTGCAGGTGATAACTGTCCACAGAGTCACGGGGATATTGACGTAAGTCGAATCCTTCTAAGATATTCAAGGCGATTAATGCGGTTAATCCTTGGGTGTTGGGGGGAATTTCCCAAACCCGTAAGTCTCGGTAGGTGGTGGAAATCGGGTTCACCCAATCGGCTTGATGGGCGGCGAAATCGGTTACGGTTAATAAACCACCCGTATCCGCCGCAAAATTCGCGATCGCACGAGCAATGTCTCCCTGATAAAAGCATTCACCCCCAGTCTGGGCAATCCGGGTTAAGGTTTGGGCATGAGCCTCACTTCCCCACACCTCTCCCGGATGCGGCGCCCGGTTATTCGGAAAAAATACAGATTTAAACGGCTCAAATTCTCGCCCCTTCAGGGGGAGGAAAATCGCCTCCGCCTGTTTCCAAGCGGTTGCGGTAACTGGGGAAACCGGATATCCTGACCGAGCATAGCGAATCGCTGGGGCAAATAACTGCTCAAAGGGTAATTTTCCCCACCGTTGCCATAATGTTCGCCAAGCGGAGACACATCCGGGTACGGTGACGGGTAACCACCCCCGTTGGGGGATGTTCTCCATTCCGGTAAAATGGTTTAAGGTTAAAGCCTGAGGACTTTTACCGGAAGCGTTGAGTCCATGTAACTGACCATCCCAGACTAAGGCAAAGGTGTCAGAGCCAATTCCGTTTGAGGTGGGTTCAACTACTGTGAGTGCGATCGCGATCGCTAATGCTGCATCAATAGCATTCCCCCCCGCCCAAATCATCTCCATCCCCGCTAAGGTGGCGAGGGGTTGGCTGGTGGCGACAGCACAATGTTTGCCCATAATCACCCGTCGCGTTGAAGGGTAGGGGTAGTGAGTTAGGTTATTGGTCATTTGTCTTATGTCTTATGTCTTATGTCAAAACACTGATTTCACGGATTTATTAGAGAGAGTGAGGTAGGGAAGTGAGAGATTAGTTACACTGATTACATTGAGTGACATCAGGGTGAAAACCTTCCTGTTAATGATAAAATTTGCCCCTACATCACCCCCAGCTTCCAGACGCGCCATGGCGCGTCTCTACATTGCTTCCATCAAACCAAGGCTTCACTACAAACAATTATCGGAACGAGGCAATCCTCATCTTTTTGGCGACGGTTTAGCCATTCGTGTCGGTCATATTGGGCGTAAAGTTGCTTAAGTTTGATAAACAGTTCATTCCCGGTTATATTATTACGTTTTAGCCGATTTAACTCGCGCTTGAGTCCTGTGGTGACGGGTTCGCGGAAGGCTTTTTCTAATAGATTAATTTGGGCTTTGATGTCCTCATCATTAATCGTTTCAAAAAAGAGTCGGAGTTTGCGTAAACTATAGCGTTGTCCTTGGCTAAGATTGCGGCTATAGTCTCGTTCCGCTTGGCGATGTTTTACGTCTTCGGCAAATTGACCTTTAATTTTCATTACCGCCGCATTATAATCCTGGGGTAAGGATAATCCAGACTCTTGGGCGCTGCTTTTTAGTCGTCCTAAAATGTGAGAGATATCCCGTGATACAATCTCTCCTTTGTCATCGAGTAAGACTAACTGCTGATACCCTTTTAACTCAGGGCGATTGGGATAGGAGGCTTCGCAGAACACGAATAATCCTTTATTTAGGGAGAATTTAGCGGTGCGGATACCATGAGGTAAAGTCGCGATGCGTTTGTATTCGGTTGGGTCATCTTTTTGTAACTGGCGCAGAATTTCTTCGGCTTCATTTAGGTCTAAATATTCCCCATTATCCTCAAATAAACTCAGTTGCTGGCTATCCCCATTTTTCTCATAGATGGCGTACATCGCTTCTTCGTTGAGTTGTTCGGTGGGGTCGAGAATTGCTGCATCTTCGCCGATGGTTTCGTGGATTTCGGCGATGCGGTTGGCGAGGATGCGACGTAAGCCGAGGTTTTTGTCTAACCCGGTTTCGGGTAAAAAGTTAAAACCGTAAACGATATCATTTTCACTACCAATTCTATCAATCCGACCAAACCGTTGAATTAAGCGCACTGGGTTCCAATGCAGGTCATAGTTAATGATTAAGTTGCCATCTTGTAAGTTTAGCCCTTCGGCGAGGACATCGGTGGCAATTAAGGTGTTAATTTCTGATTCATTCCGGGTAAATTCATAGTCGGGGTTGGCTTTGGGGGCGAATCTACCTACAATACGGGCTTTACTTTTATCGCCGCTATAAATAACGTCAATATCATCCTGTTTCCCGTCGGGGTTGAGGTTTTCGTAGAGGTAACGGGCGGTGTCGGCGTATTGGGTAAAGATGAGGCGTTTACTGTTGGTTAGGGGGGCTTGGTTTAGCCAGGTTTTTAGGGTTTGCAGTTTGGTATCTTGGGCGGGAGTGATGGGTTGAACTAAGGCGAGAATTTTCTCGAAGAGTTGGATATCATGGTGAATATGTTTTTGCAAGCGTTCGGCATCAAAATCGGCGAGTTTGTATTTGCCAGAGGCTTGACGTAAGGCGTCAATAATGTCTTGTTCTTCGTCTTGGTTGGGTTCATAGAGAATCGATTGGGCTTCCTCCCCAGCGGGAACAAATCCTTGGATTAAGGCTTTTTCAAAGAGATAATGGGCATTGAGGAGTTTGTTCACGGTTTCTCGGAAAGCTTGGACGCTAGACTCGAAGCGTTTAAAGAGTAGCACCCGGATGAGTCCCCGCAGGTTCGCCCCGGCGGTTTGTAAGCTGGAATAGGGGTCTTTTTTTTGCTTGGCTTTTAAGACATAATTGCCTATACCATAACGGGCATAACAGAGTTCATTGGCGGGGGGATTGATGAGTTGGCGCTGGCGGGATTTTCCTAGATAGTGGCGCAGTTGTTGGTATAAGCCTTGATAGGTATCTTCGATGCTGTATTCAATGGTTTCTAATTGGCGTTTGGGGAAAAATTGGTGCTTCCCGCCCACAATCACGTAGGCGCGGCGTTTCCCGGTGAGGTAGGCGGAAAAGTTGGCGGGTTCGATGGGTTGATGGGTTTTGGCGTCGAAGCCGTACCAACGGAGAATGTGGTTGCGGGTGCGGCGGATCAGGATATGGGATAATAAATTGGGTAAGTCGCGATCGCCTTTTTCGACTAATTTAAAGTAGGCTTTTAAATCGGGGGGGTCTACGGGTAAGTCGGTTTTGTCGTCGGGGTGGAAGAGTTTAATTTGGTTATAAATATCCCAGGCGCTTTTATTGCGGGGGGTGGCGGTGAGGAAGCAGCATTGTTTCCCAGTGGCGAGGAAGGTTTCGACGATTTTGTAGCGTTGGGTGCTAGGGTTGCGGAGGTTGTGGCTTTCGTCGATAAGGATAAAGTCTCTATCTTTATAGCGGAAGTCATTGAGGAGACGGTTTTCCCCATTTTCACCATCATCTCGCAGCATTCCTAGGGAGAGGACACGGGCGTTGAGATGATAGACTTCATTGTAACGTTCCCACATTTCTATGAGGGGGGCGGGACAAAGAATTAACGGGCGGGCGCGTTCCACTTGTTCAAAGCGTTTGACAATCGCGGCGCCGATAAAGCTTTTCCCTAAGCCAACGACATCGGAGACGAAACAGCCACCATAGTCACGGATAATTTTGATGGCTTGGTTAACGGCTACTTTTTGGAAGTCGGCGAGTTTATGGGTAATCGCGTCATCGGCGATAATTTCAATTCGGTTTTCCTCCTGGATGCGATCGCGGACTAACATATAGAGGGTTTTCATATAAATATCGTAGGGGCGGGTTGGCGCCATTACCCACGACTGCTGCATCTGCTGCATTAGGGTTTCGTCGAAGTCTTCGGCGTCTTCCCAGAGTTGGTTAAACCAGTGGGTGAGTTGCTGATGGTTGTCGTTTCCGTGAACAATGACATTCAGTTCAGTATTATGGGAAATGCCGGATAGGGTGAGATTAGAGGAACCAACAACAGCAATACCATTTTCGGCGCGATCGACGAGTTGTCCCAATTGGTTATAAACTTTACCATAGTCGAAGATGTAGGCTTTGGCGTGGAGTCGTCCTTTGGTATATACTCGCACCTGTAAGCGTTTTTCTTCGATCATTTGTACTAGGTTTTTCACCAAGGTTTCCGCTGCATCGGTTTGATCCATTAATTCTACGCTAGAACGGATATTTTCGGCGGTTTGGGCTACCATTTGTTGGCGGAGGATGCGTTTGGGATAGGTTTGGGCTTCGATTTGGTCTTTAATTAGTTCTAAGCGGCGATATCCTTCGGCGAGTTGTTCGATGGTTTCACGGTTGCTAGTATTACCAATCAGTAACCGCATTTCCTTGATAGTGTTGAGACGGGGGGCGATGGCGATGAAACCAGAAAGGAAGAAATAACCGACAGCGAAATGGGCGGCGTCTGAGGAGTCGAGGATACAGTTAATACTGTCTACCAGTTTTTGGTTGCGGTTGTCGATGATATCGTGAGTTGTCATTTGTTATTTGTCATTCGTCTTATGTCTGATGTCTTATGTCAAAGCCAGTAGTGGTGTGACTCAGCTAATTTGGTGAAATAGATTGGGTTCGTAGTGAGGGCTTTAGCCCTAATCTGGGGAACAATTTCCCGATAATCTGATTTTACAATAAAGAGAAGTTTCTCCCCAAGGGGAATAATACGATGGTACAGACAATCTTTGCCAAAGAACTCAGTCTCTACGATTTAGAGACAGAATTTGGTTGACAGTCAACCGAACCAGTATCGTTTATCTCAGGCGTTTCCTATTCTTAAACCAGGTAAGAGATCCCCCAAAGCGCTGTAATCAAAGTCCCCCTTTTGAAGGGGGATTTAGGGGGATCTAAACGGCTGAGGTGTAAGTTTAGGGAGAAGGATTCTGGGATTTAGGAGTTTATGGTCAGGGATATCAATGTTACTGAAAAGGGGGTTACAGGAGCGCACATTTTCCCATGATGAAATAATACCTGAAATCACAGCAGAAATCAAGCGATTCATGGGATTTTTTTGAACAGTGAGAAAGCCGATAACTTGGTGGGTGACGACGGCGCGTTTATTCAACGGTTTGTTGTATTAATGAAGCATCGTCTCACCCACGATGGCGGCTGAGGTGTAAGTTTAGGGATAAGAATTCTGGGATTTAGGAGTTTATGGTCAGGGATACCAATGTTACTGAAAAGGGGGTTATAGGAGCGCACATTTTCCCATGATGAAATAGTACCTGAAATCACAACAGAAATCAAGAGATTCATGGGATTTTTTTGAACAGTGAGAAAGCCGATAACTTGGTGGGTGACGACGGCGCGTTTATTCAACGGTTTGTTGTATTAATGAAGCATCGTCTCACCCATGATGGCGGATGATGTGTCAGTTTAGGGAGAAGAATTCTGGGACTGAGGAGTTTATGGTCAGGGATATCAATGTTACTGAAAAGGGGGTTATAGGAGCGCACATTTTCCCATGGTGAAATAGTACCTGAAATCACCGCATAAATCAAGCGATTCATGCAATTTTTTTTGAGTGGTGAGAAAGCCGATAACTTGGTGAGTTATGACGGCGCGTTTATTCAAGGGTTTGTTGTATTAATGAAGCACCATCTCACCCATGATGGCGGATGATGTGTCAGTTTAGGGAGAAGAATTCTGGGATTTAGGAGTTTATGGTCAGGGATACCAATGTTACTGAAAAGGGGGTTATAGGAGCGCACATTTTCCCATGATGAAATAGTACCTGAAATCACCGCATAAATCAAGCGATTCATGCAATTTTTTTTGAGTGGTGAGAAAGCCGATAACTCGGTGAGTTACGACGGCGCGTTTATTCAAGGGTTTGTTGTATTAATGAAGCACCATCTCACCCATGATGGCGGATGATGTGTCAGTTTAGGGAGAAGAATTCTGGGATTTAGGAGTTTATGGTCAGGGATACCAATGTTACTGAAAAGGGGGTTATAGGAGCGCACATTTTCCCATGATGAAATAGTACCTGAAATCACCGCATAAATCAAGCGATTCATGGGATTTTTTTGAACAGTGAGAAAGCCGGATAACTTGGTGGGTTATGACGGCGGGTTTATTCTATGGTTTGTTGGATTAATTAGGCACCGTCTCACCCATGATGGCGGATGATGTGTCAGTTTAGGGAGAAGAATTATGGGACTGAGTAGTTTAGGGTCAGGGATACCAATGGTCTTGAGTAGGGGGTTATAGGAGCGCATATTTTCCCATGATGAAATAGTACCTGAAATCACCGCATAAATCAAGCGCTTCATGGGATTTTTTTGAACAGTGAGAAAGCCGGATAACTTGGTGGGTTATGACGGCGGGTTTATTCTATGGTTTGTTGGATTAATTAGGCACCGTCTCACCCATGATGGCGGATGATGTGTCAGTTTAGGGAGAAGAATTATGGGACTGAGTAGTTTAGGGTCAGGGATACCAATGGTCTTGAGTAGGGGGTTATAGGAGCGCATATTTTCCCATGATGAAATAGTACCTGAAATCACCGCATAAATCAAGGGGTTGATTCGATTTTTTTGAGCGGTGATTTGCACAAAGATAACTCGGTGGGTTACGACGGCGCGTTCATTAAATGTTTGGTTGTATTAATTAAGCACCGTCTAACCCACCCTACGGCTACCTCGAATTAAACAAGGTTGTAGGTTGGGTTGACGCAAGGAAACCCAACGGAATTTACGATCGCGATAAGATAATGATACACATCTCGCCTAGAATAAACGAACTCTGGGAAAGACATTCTGGTGGGGTAAAGATGTTCCGGCGAAACGTCTCTAGATAAATTTTATGTAGGGTGGGCAAGAGTCATAAACCTTCAAATGCTTATAGTATACTTGGTTGCTCTTGCCCACCTTACCGTAACGTTACAAGCCATAGAGTGCCGCGACTCGTTCATCGATTTCTTTTTCCCATTCCTCACAGTTCATTCCTTTGGCGTCTAAGCATTTTTGGACTAAGGCGGAAATGGCTTCTTTTTCGGTATCTGATGCTTTAGGGATGGGAATTTTACTCATGTAGATGCTGCGTAACTCTAAATCACCACCTCTCAACTTTGAACAAATATTGTTCAGATATTCCCACACAGGAATAGAATTTAGGATGGCTAATAAATATAGGTCGGCTGAATTAATTATAAATGCTTTGTCGTTAGTGAATGATCCTTGAGTATCGTAAGAAAACCGTGATTCTTTAGCAATAACAGGATAAACAATTTTATTTTGTTCAAAAATATCATAGTAATCACAAGCTCTCAATTCCCACCAATATCTACCTTTGTCATAGCGCTTCTCTAATTTCGCTTGCCACTGCTTAAGATGTGAGAATATAGCAGGATAACGCTTTATATTAACACCAATCCGAGTAACAATCAGCCATCTATCCTGAAAGTTAATACACCATTTGCGAATATCTTTACCTACCGCTAACGGCTTAATAATTTCCTCACTCTTAGCATCCTGACGAATCAACTCTTCCCGTTTTGTCCCATCAATAACAAATGCCTGATTAAACCCTGTCAGAACACCTCGATATATCTTACCATCAACATACTCACCCAAAGGAACACCCACTGATTCCATTTGCTTAATCCGCCTCACCGTAGCCGCATCCGTCAACATCCAATTACTACCACTCAAAGCACCACTGGGTAAAACTTGCCCCCTTTCACGACTTAACGCCAACACATCAGGATAGGGAGGAGATAACGAATCAGCCTGAGTAAACCGAACCGAACATTTCCCTTGATTACCCTTAGCCGCAATAAAAATCATCGGGTAAGCCGTCGCACTATGAAACACAGGTAAATCCCCAAAATCCGTAATACTATTCACCTGACAAGTTTCAGTAATATACCCTCTCAACTTCTCCCCATACTTCGCCCGAAACCACTTATTCGAGGAAATAAACGCCAACATTCCCCCAGCTTGTAACAACTGCAACGCCCGGGCATAAAAGAAACAATATAAATCAGACGTACCCGTATAAACCTCCGGATAAACCTGCTTCAGCGTTGGCTTCAATCCCTTAATCAACTCTTGCCTAACATAAGGCGGATTTGCCACCTGAATATCAAACCCCCCCTCCGCCATCACCTCCGCAAACTCCACCGCCCAATCAAACCCAGACACCTGAATACTACCGTGAGTTAATAAAGCAATTTCACCCTTTAACCGCTGAATCTCCTCTTCTAACGACTGCTTTTCCCCACCCAAATGCGCCTTTAAATACGCCCCCTTCGTTTCCCGATACCGACTAATCAACTCATCCCGAAACATCCCCGAACCTGGTTGAGGATTCGGCGCAATTAAACTATCCCCCACCTCAATCTTAAACTTCAAATTCGGTAACGGCGGCGGATCATCCCCCTCATATTCCACCGCCAGAGATAACCACAACCGCAACCGGGCAATATTAACCGCAAATACATCACTATCCACCCCATAAATATTCGTTTCAATAATCTCCAACTTCCGCACATAATCCGTCTTCGCATCAATTTTCCGCGTCGCAAACAAACACTGACGCAACTCCAACAACTCATGCAACATCCCCAACAAATAAGCACCACTCCCACAAGCCGGATCACAAACCTTAACCCGGCGTAACGCCCCCAATACCGCCTCTGGATTAATCAACCCCATCGGGTTATGCTGATCCACAAATGCCTCAATCGCCTCAACCGACTCCGCCAGTAACTGACAGCGTAAATACCCCTTCAACGCCTCCCGACACATAAACGATACAATCGGCTTCGGTGTATAATAACTCCCCGTTTCATGGCGCCCCGTCACCAATTCTTCAAACACCTTTCCCAGCATTTCCGGATCAACCGCCACCTCCACATCCAGGGGTGTACTCTCCGTTACGGTAAAATTAAAGCTAGCAAATAAATCCAGAATAATCGCCTCAATCCCCTCATCGAGCACAATAATCTCCGGATTTTGGTCATCCGCATCTTGTTCAAATAACCCCCCATTCAGATAGGGAACCGTACCCATAACCTCCTGAAGATAACCGCCCTGATTAATCCCGGTGATATCCTGTTGTTGAGGATTATTCAGCCCCGAAAAGAACAAAAGAGACAAACGATCGCGATAAAAATTGCTATCCGATGTACACTTATCTTGATAATCCTGCCACAACGCCTCTAAATAGTTCCTTTTCCCCTGAAACGTCAGCCACCCTTTTTTCTGAATAAAGGCAATAAACATCAACCGATTAAACAGCTTTTGGGTAAACATCCGCCGCTGTTCCCCATCTGCCATCATCGGCTCAAGTAAGCCTTCCACCTGCTCAAATACCCGCCGATACGTCTCAAAGAATTTTTGCGTAACCTTCTCAACATCAAACGCCTGATCATGACGCTGCTGAATTGTCAAGGGTTCTACCCCAGAAATTCCGGCTAAATCTAATAAGCTGAGGCGTTCTGTCGCCGTTCGTAACTGTTCCCCTGAACTAACGGTAATTCGGCGAAAAACCTGACGCTTATCCTGTTTTTTATCGTATTTAACGTTAAGAAAATGCCATTGATCTTGATTATAATTAGAAAATATAAATAAAGCATAAGGATGATTTTTAAACAATTGATTAACCACCGGACGCTGATCACTTGCCAACAAGCGCTCCGACTGCAACCGCCCATAAATAATATGAAATTCACTACCCGCAGACGCTAATAATAGGGGATCTTCTGCTAATAGATGGGACACCGGATCACTCCATCCCCGCCGCGAAAGGGGTTGATTTTCGCGATCGTAATTCAGTTCCGACCAAAATAACTCCTTGAGTGGATTTAACCCTTGCAGCGAAGAAAGGATATCGAGAATAGACTGCTGGAATTCTGGTTGGCGCATGATGAATATCTATAGTTTCAACTAAACGGTGAGATCCCCCTAAATCCCCCTTAAAAAGGGGGACTTTGAGATTGTTTCCCCCTAAAAACCCCTCAAATCTTTCTTAAAAAAAGACTTTGAATCCGGTTCCCCCCATGGAACAAAAAGCGAAGCAACATCTGGTCTCCCCCTTTTGAAGGGGGACGGAAGGGGGATCTAAAGGTTTGAAAACAGACCCTAAAAGGGATCGAACAAGGATTTAGCCATTCAGATGGTAAAAGTTGTCTCACAAACAACCTCTCAACTCATGAACGCGCTGCCATTCTTCAGGTGTTACCTTATAATTTGTCCCATTCGGCACACGAAGCACCCCCAAACTCTTCAACACCGCATCTTGTTTTAAAGAGTCCCGCAATAGTGGCTTCTCTAACAGTTTAGTCGTAAACCGAATACGCGCTTGCGGCTTGCTTCCCAAACGAGACTTATCAATCCAATACCCAATATCCGGGACTTTATCCAACAGCTTAGGCGGTTCAATAATTTCCGCGATCGCATAAATCCCCGCATCCTGTCCGGCTTTCCAAATCAACACCCCATCACCCGCCGCCATATCCTTCGTGTAGCGAGTCACCAACCACGGCATTTGCACAAAATCGCGAATCGCATCAATAATCCGGTAATACTTAGGATTGCCTTGAAAAAGCCAGTACGCCATTCCTTCTCCTTCTCCAAAAAATACCCGTCTAACCCATCCTGATCCAGCCTAACCTAAGCTCAAAACTCTGCAATACCTTGATTTTACCCCTCCCTAACCCTCCCCTTGCCAAGGGGAGGGAAGTTGTACATAAATTCTCAAAAATAAAGCGACGCCTTCTGAACAACTGGCGTCGCTGATAATGATTAAAAATAGAGGCTAGCCTCTGGCTAACCTCTAATCCTAACCGACTATTTCGTTTCCGAGAATTCAGCGTCGATGACATCATCACCACCACCGGATTCACCACTGGGAGCCGCACCAGCTTCAGGTCCACCTGCACCACCGGGAGCCGCACCTGGTTCTGGACCACCCGCTTGTTGATACAAGTTAGCACTAATGCTGTAGAGTGCTTGTTGCAATTCTGTGGTCAGCGTCTTAATCTTCTCATCATCTTCCTGAGACACTGCATCTCGCAGATCCTTAATCAAGCCTTCAACCTTCGTCTTATCTTCTGCTGAGACTTTATCACCCAACTCATTAATCTGCTTCTCAGCTTGATACGTCAAAGAATCGGCTTGGTTCTTGCGATCGATTTTCTCACGCCGCTCTTTGTCCGCCGCTGCATTGGCTTCAGCTTCCTGAACCATGCGATCAACGTCTTCACTGGGTAGGGTAGATGCGCCTGTAATGCTAATCGATTGCTCTTTACCCGTACCTTTATCCTTCGCAGTAACATTCAGGATACCATTGGCGTCAATATCAAAAGTGACTTCAATTTGGGGAACGCCGCGTGGTGCTGGGGGAATCCCATCCAGACGGAAAGTCCCCAGACTCTTGTTATCGCCAGACATTTCCCGTTCACCTTGGAGAACGTGGATTTCGACGTTAGTTTGACCATCCACAGCCGTGGAGAAAGTTTCTGACTTCTTGGTAGGAATGGTGGTGTTGCGGGGGATAATCTTGGTCATCACACCGCCCAAGGTTTCCACACCCAAGGAGAGAGGGGTAACATCAAGCAGCAGAATATCTTTAACTTCACCCGCTAAGACACCCGCTTGAATCGCTGCACCAATTGCAACCACTTCATCCGGGTTCACGGTTTGGTTGGGTTCTTTACCCAATACCCGCTTGACTACCTCTTGTACCGCCGGAATCCGGGTCGAACCCCCGACTAAGACAATCTCATCGATCGCACTCTTATCAATTTTGGCATCGCGTACTGAATTCTCAACCGGGATGCGACACCGATCAATTAAGTCGGCACAGAGTTCTTCAAACTTCGCCCGAGTCAAGGTTGTATCCAGGTGCTTCGGACCATCCTGGGTAGCGGTGATAAAGGGTAGGTTGATTTCCGCTTGGGTAACGCTGGAGAGTTCAATCTTGGCTTTCTCCGCTGCTTCCGTTAACCGTTGCAGGGCTTGCTTGTCTTTGCGTAAATCAATCCCTTCAGATTTCTGGAATTCAGCGGCGAGGTAATCAACAATTTTCTTATCGAAGTCGTCACCACCGAGGTGAGTGTCACCAGAAGTTGATAATACTTCAAACACACCATCACCGACTTCCAGGATGGATACGTCAAAGGTTCCACCACCAAGGTCAAAGACTAAAATTGTTTCGTTGCTCTTCTTGTCTAAACCATACGCCAGAGAAGCCGCTGTGGGTTCGTTAATAATCCGCAACACCTCAACCCCAGCAATCTTACCGGCGTCTTTCGTGGCTTGACGCTGGGAGTCGTTGAAGTACGCCGGAACCGTAATCACGGCTTGAGTCACGGTTTCACCCAGGTACTTACTGGCGTCATCGACGAGCTTCCGTAGCACTTGAGCCGCAATCTCTTCAGGCGCAAATTGTTTACCTTGAGAGGGACAATCAAGTTTGACGTTATCGCCAACTTTGAGGACTTTATAAGAGACTTCGGTAGCTTCATTGGTGACTTCGCCATGTCTACGCCCAATGAAGCGTTTGACCGAGTAGAACGTATTTTCCGGGTTCATCACCGCCTGACGTTTGGCGATTTGACCCACGAGGCGATCGCCATTTTTGGCATACGCCACAACTGAAGGGGTTGTACGTCCGCCTTCGGCGTTAGCAATCACGGTAGGTTTACCCCCTTCCATGACGGCTACGCAGGAGTTTGTCGTACCTAAGTCAATTCCAACTACTTTTGCCATAAGAGTGTTCCAAGTTCGCTTAACTACAAATACTGGTGATGTTGGGGAGCGTGACTGTTAAGCCGTAATCCGGTTCAATCAGCAGCGTTTGGGAGCTTCAATATCATTGCTTCGGCTACCAATCTCTATACTGAACGCGGTTAGCCTGTCTCATGAAGGGGGGGTTCCCGAACCTGAGATGGGACGGTTCGATCGGGTGATTGCTCGTTCCAGTCGCTCTCCCAATTGCCAATCATCAACCGTTAACTTCGTGCTGATTTCTTTCGCTGTGTCTAATGTAGGAAACTCTAAGGGGTAAAGGTTTGGGGCGAACCGTAACGAATCAGTTGTGTTTGCCGTCTGTTACTCTGTTAAGGCATCTGTGCCCCTTCTAGGCTGGCAATCCTTGGTCTTAAGTACAACCCAGGACTCAGTGTTTAAATACTTGATTTTGACCAATATATCGGGCTATTATATAAGGTTATTTTAGAAGCAATCCCATGATTTTTGTCTCCTAGGAGCTTCTAATTGACTTCTTCACGCTTTGAAAAAAGAGAGTTTCATTGTAGGGGCGGGTTTAGCCACAATTGTAGGGGCGGGTTTAGGAACTACACTCAGCTATTGCTGAAATAACTGAACAACAAAACCCGCCCTAGCTCACCGATAACTGAACAACAAAACCCGTCCTGATTAAAAGCCTGGTTACAGATTGACTGAACGATCGCTCAAAAACCGGACTGCAATCCTAAACAAACCAACGCTAACAGCCCACCTGTCAAATAAAACGCTCCCACAATTTGGGTTTCTGACCAACCGCTTAATTCTAAATGGTTATGAAACGGTGACATTTTAAACAGCCGTTTGCCGACTCCAGCCTCATCTTTGGTGGCTTTGTAATAAGCAACTTGGGCAATCACCGAGATCGATTCCCAACAAAAAATGCCACTGAGAACAAATAAACACCAGAGGTTCTGACTCAATAATCCTACTGCCGCGAGAGCGCCACCTAAAGCCAGGGAACCCGTATCTCCCATAAACACAGCAGCAGGGTGGCGATTATGCACGACAAATCCTAGACAACTGCCACTGAGACAGGCACAGAACACCATTAAACCCGGTGACGTTGGGGCAACAATTGCAGCCAATGCCAAAAGCGCGATCGCACAGGTTCCCCCAGCCAATCCATCTACCCCATCAGTCAGATTCGTGGCATTACTTTCCGCCGCCAAAACAAACAGCGCCAGGGGCCAGAACAGTAATCCTAAGGGTAAGACTATCCCAAACGGGAGTGCGATCGCGGTAATACTAATCGGTTGACTTGCTGCCAGCCAAATACAAAATACCAACCCCACGCTGATCTGTAGTGCCAATTTCAGGCGAGGGGAAATGCCCTTATTAGAACGGCGGCGGATAATTTGCCAATCATCCAACCAGCCAATCATCCCATAAGCCAGGGTCACAACGGATACAACCAGGACATTAACAAACTCTTGCCCTACCAGTGCCAATCCCGACCAAACTAGAGCAACCATTACTGCCACCGGGACAAAAAACACCCCACCCATGGTAGGGGTTCCAGCTTTTTGTAAATGAGTTTGGGGTCCATCTTCCCGGACAATCTGCCCCATTTTCAACGTTTGCAGAAAGGGGACAACCCAATACCCCAGTGCTGCCGTCACCACAGCACAAATCAACAGGGGCAAAGTCATCGAGACTCCGGCGAACAGGAAGCGTTCCCCCAACCCATCTAGAATCAATGATCCCAGACTCAAACCAACGGCTAGTAACGTCAAGAGGCTGGAACCCGTTAAATTAAACGACCGCCCAGAAGTTAATTTTGCGTCTATCACGGACAAACTATCCCTTTATCGAACTTCCTCACACACAATCAGACGCATGGCGTCTTGGCGATTCCCGTGTGACCCACGGCACTGATGGGAATCGTAACATCAATAGGGTACTTGCAATCAATCCTTCAAGCAAATTTACTTCTTATTGTTGCCGGATGATTCATCACTATCGCTAACTAAAGGAGCAACTTAATAGCGGAAAACTGCCGCGATCGGTGATTGAGCGGGTACTCGCTCGGATTCTACAGCAAAAACTGTTCCACCATTCAAAACCGTATAAACGGCTGCTAAATCCAATAAATCTTGGTCACCAGCCTGGTGTTGCTCATGTAGCTGCACCGTGTTGCTCTGTGTGTCAAAGTTACCCCACTGCTGATGGTCTAAGGCGACAAACAACGAATCAATGCGTTGATTATAAGCCGCCTGCACTACTTCTTTCAGGGCATCAGAGGCTTGTTCCTGATTATTTCCAGAAAATTCTCGCTCTGCGGTCAATTGCGTCTTTCTCTGCTTGTTGAAATTTCGGCTGCACGATTGCCCAAGCTTGAGTATGCAGATCCTCTGGTTTCGAGAGTTCGGGATTACCTGTAATGCCTTCGTCCAGAAGATGGGGGTAGGAATTCACTCGTTTATAAATCGGCAGGAGATACTCTACACCCGCTAGCACTAGCGGTACAGTCTCATCTGGTAGAAACTCTTGTATCCCTTGATTCACTTGGCTGAAAAAACGGATGATCTGATTTTCTTGATCTTCATCCACACCTCGTCCATGCATAGTTCCCGGATCTGAACCGGGTAATCCACCAGGGGAATAGGTTTCAGAGGACATAAATTGAGTCTGATTCTCCGTATCCTCATACTGAAGTACACTCATCAGACTTTCGGGTAGATTGTCAATATTCTCAGGCTGAATTTCCCGAATGCGATCGCGTGTTCCTTCTAAGAGTCGCACTTGGTTTTGACTCAGTGCCAAGAGATAGAACCGTCCATCACCCGTCAACAGTGGCATTAGTGGCTTGAGGTGAAATTGGTCACTAACCACGACTAACTCCTCAAAATCAAGGGGTAGACGGTAATAGCGAAAGAAATTTGGGGCGGCGAACAGGGCAAGTCCATGATTCTGATGACGCCAAAACTCACCCCGATCTAACTCTTTAGCGCTGTTGAGCAGTTCTTGGGCATCGGCTGGGCGCATACCCTTCTCAACCAACTGGGCTTCGGCTTTCCCCCGGAGATTTTTGAAGCGAATGGGGTCTTGTTGAATTTCTGGATCTGCCGTATGGGTAGGCATAAATATAGAAACAGGCAAGATAGCCAGCTAATAACGCTTAGAGGCTAATTCTCTGACGACTGGTTGAAATTGGGTTGCTGTTTAGCCCAAAAGCCTTGCCTGACTTTATTTCAACGAAGATAGTAGGTTCAATACATCTGTCTTACGATAGGAAAGCCATGCTGATCCGCTATGATGCATATCAACAATGGCTCTCATCCTTGTAGTGTGAGCATCTTGCTCGCTACTAGTACCCAAATCTTGCTCGCTACTAGTACCCAATCCAAATGCTGAACAGCTTTCTAAACGCTACCAAAGGTAGGAATTGGGCTATTCGTCGGACGCCCAAAGCTAGGTAAGTCAACATGGGTGATATTGCGATTCCTGACCGCTAGCCGATAGCTGACACTTTGCAACTCAGCATGAAGTTGGCGATTCTCTCGTTGTAACCGACTCACCTTCTCTCTCACCGGTGCCATGCGTTCAGCGAACTTCTGGCGATAAATTTGGGGTAGCTCCTGAACCACCTGCTCTAACATGCGAGAACGGTCAGTTAATTCTTGCACAGACTGGCGCAACTGATAAATTTCTTGATCGCGAGTCGTAATCTGCTCTTGGTAAAATCTAACTTGCTGCTCCACATCTTGCAACTGTTCGCGCAAGACTCGCATTTGGGCTTGATGACGCTCAGAAACCTCGGCTGGCGGTTTAAAGTTCGCATTGCCTTTAACCAAGCGAAATAGCTCTTGAGAGAGTTGCTGCACGAGCTGATCTCTCAGATGTAACTCTTCCCGAAGGCGAGACACTTCAGTTTGCAGCGCTGGTAGGGTTGGGGTTTCAGTCGCGTTCACGATAGCAAAAAGCTCCAATACAATATGGACTCCCAATAGCAGAAGACGATGGGCAACGTCGCTCGGTGATGTGATTACCCTGTAGGAGGATGATATCACTACTAGGGTTATGCTTGACACGTTAACTCCAAAATAGTTATTTGTCATTTGTCATTGGTGGTTGGGGATTAGTGAGTTCCTCTTGCACCAATTGCGCTAACTTTTGGGCGGCACCTGATTCACCCCGGACTGCCCGTAAGCGCGATCGCATGTCTTCTAGTTTTTGGGGATGCTCTAAATACTCAAGTACCAATTGTGCCACATCCTGAGGTTTCAGTTGACCCACGACTTCTGGCACAATTTCCGCTTTTGCCCAAATATTGGGCCACGCAAATAGGCGTTTTTGTTGCAGAATCAGCCAATTAATCAGTTTGGCAAAGCTTGTTCCTACTCCGGGTAACCGGGCTAACAATCCGGGTAATCCATCCCAAGCCCGCATCGCATCCAGTTGCTGGGTGGGTAATAAAACGATCATTGGTACACCGAGGGAACCTAATTCCGCCGTATTCGCTCCCACTGTGGTTAAGCACAGACAGCATTGGGATAAAATCTCGTGGGCAGGGAATTCAGTTGTCAGTTCTACCGTTACACCACTCGCCATTTGGAGTCTTGAGTGTAGGGGTAGGTTTAGGGAATTTTGTTTCGTGGGTGATGATAACTTGGGTTCAAAACCCGCCCTGAATAATGTAGAGACTTCGCTCAAAGAAACCTGATTTTGACTGTAGGGGTGGGTTTCACTACTATCGTTGTCTGTCACCCGGATATTGCTAAACTCGCCCTCATCTCCCCCATCTAGCATCACCAATCTCGCCGCCCCCCATCCTAATTTCTGAATCAGGGGATTTTCGTAGGGATCAGCAAAACGGGCTAGCGTGGGTAAATCTAAGGTTGGTGCAACAGGAATCAAAAAACGGGTTTGAGGTCTAACTTTGTGAATGTGTTCAGCAATAGCTAACCCTAATGGTACTCCCTGAATCAATTTGGCAGGTTTTGACCCTGGAAGTAAACCAATCCATTCAATTGGGGAAGTGTTAAGTGTTGACCCTTCGCTTCGCTCGAAGGGAACCTGGTTTTGATCCTTCTCTTCTCCTTCACTTCCTTCGAGGACAGGGTTTTGAGTTAACTCCCTCTGCTTCCCCTGCTTCCTCTGCTCCCCCAGCTTTCCCAACTCCCTCTGCTTCCCCAGCTTCCCCTGCTTCCCCAGCTTCCCCTGCTTCCCCAGCTTCCCCTGCTCCCCCAGCTCCCCCAGCTCCTCTGCTTCCCAACTCCCTCTCGCCACATCTGCCATTAAATCTCCCACTACCGTTAACTTGTGGCGATAGTTTTTCGGGGCTTTGGCGATAATATCGGGTTTCATCACCCCGAACCGATCAATCCAGCGATGCCAACGGGCATCCCATTCGGCATAAACAACAGTACGATATTTGAAGCGAGAACCAATAACGACAGGAAAAAACTGATCGCCGCCTAAGAATACCACCACGCCGCGATCGCGCCAGTCCCAATTTCCGGCAGTTTTCCCCCAGAGCAAAAAGGGAAAGAAATGCTCTGCCCCTTGCACTCGGTCTACTTCGGGGTAGGATTGAACAATCTGGGCTTCTTTGCCTGTAGCATTGGGACAAGGAGACAGAATCACCGAGATTCGGAAGACAGCGCGATCGCATCCTAGCTGCTGGCGCAATGCTTTGACCACAGGACGTACCCAGGTGGTGACTTCACCCGGACCATTGGAGAGAATTAAAATATCATTGGTCATTGGTCATTTGTCATTGGTCATTGGTCATTTGTCAGGAAATATTACCCTTTTATCTGTCATTGGTCACTCCAATCCCACAATAGAATTCGCCAACCTTAGCAACAATCAGCCAAATCAGTGAGTGCTATTCGTTTTGATCAAGTTCATCTCCAATTTCCCGGGACGCCCCAACCGGCGGTAAATGGTGTAACCTGCGACATTGAAGCGGGTCAACTGGTCGTCATTTTAGGTCCATCGGGATGTGGTAAAACCACCGTTCTCAAGATGGTCAATCGATTGTATGAACCCACATCCGGCGCGATTTATCTGGATGGGGTTAATATCCGCAAAATGAAAGTCACGACGCTGCGTCAGCAAATTGGCTACGTGATTCAACAGTCTGGCTTATTTCCTCATCAGACGGTGGCGGAAAATATTGCCGTTGTTCCCAAGCTTCTGAAATGGTCACGCTCAAAATACCAGTCTCGCATTGATGAGTTATTGACGCTGGTCGAACTACCCCCTCAAGTTTACCGGAATCGTTACCCGGCACAGCTATCCGGAGGACAGCAACAGCGTGTTGGCGTGGCGCGGGCGTTGGCTGGTGATCCGAAGTTAATGTTAATGGATGAACCTTTTGGTGCCATTGACGCGATTACCCGCCAATCTTTGCAAGACGAAATCTTACGAATTCAGCGTCAATTGCATAAAACGATTCTGTTTGTCTCCCATGATGTGGAGGAAGCGCTGCGTCTGGGGGACAAGATTATGATTTTGCAAAAGGGTGAAATTGTCCAATTTGATACGCCGTTAAATATTTTGACGCACCCGGCTAATGATTTTGTCCGGGAGTTAATGGGTGCCGATGATATGTTGCGTCAGTTAAGTTTACAGGGCGTGGAGACGGCAATGCAGCCAGTTTCTCCAGATTATCAGTATCAGGATAATCGTGCGATCGCGCCTCACGAGAATTTGCGTCAAGCTCTATCCCTCCTCTTACAGACAGGAACTCAGAGATTACCTGTCATGGATAAAGGAAAAATTATTGGTGTATTAACCCTAGAGACAATTCAACAAGCCGCCAAGATGGGTCAATTTTGACCAGTATTTATCTAGGTTGTGTACAAATATCCTTGGTCACTACTTTAATAAGCTATAAAGATATGTCAGGCAAACAACTATCTCTATTTGAAGAGCAACCCGAAGATTCTAATGAATTTTTCGACTGCAAACGATCATGGTCTGTCGCTAAACATCGAATAATGCTGAAGTATATACATGCATTTTGCTATAGTCTTGGCGGAAATTTCAATACCATTAATTATGTCGATGGCTTTGCAGGAACTGGAAAATATGGCTCAGGAATTGGTATCGAAGATTTTGTGAAAAATTCTAATTTTTGGCAGCAACACAAACATGAATTTTCAGATATTGATGGTTCACCATTAATAGCACTTAA
The DNA here is from genome assembly GCF_000155555.1 of Coleofasciculus chthonoplastes PCC 7420. Lineage (GTDB taxonomy): Bacteria > Cyanobacteriota > Cyanobacteriia > Cyanobacteriales > Coleofasciculaceae > Coleofasciculus > Coleofasciculus chthonoplastes_A. The sequence goes on along the minus strand of NZ_DS989848.1, from coordinate 90,076 downwards.
ATACGCTAAACTCTTTGGAGAAGAAAAACGTGTCAACTTTAGATGCTTTTTCGTTGAAAATGATCCGTCATCAAATGAAAAACTCAGTGAAAATTGTGAATTTATAGATATAAATAAAGACTTGGATTATAAAGTTTATGCTCCTCAGCCTTTTGATGAAGCTTTCCCAGAAATAATGAACAATCTCGGAAATCATCCTACATTATTTTTTCTGGATGCTTTCGGTGTTAAAGGATTTACCTTTGACCAGATATGTTCAATTGGTAACTATGTTAAAAGGCATAAAGGCGATCTATTTTTACTCTTTCACAATCGATCAGTCGCTCGTCATGCAGGTCATTATACTACAAATTCTACAAATAAATCCAGCCAAAAAGCTTCGACAACATTTACTAATAACTTAACTGCGCTTTTAGGAGACAATTCAGATATAGACTGGAAACCAAAGTGGCTTGAACTAAGAGGTCAACCTCAAGCTTTTGAGAAATGGGCGCTTGAATATTTTAAAAATAGAATGAGGAATCAAGGTGGTTTTAAAGATGTAACTAGCTTTGAAGTTAAGGAAACTTATAGTGATAATAGACCCCAATACAGTATTGTAGTTGGTAGCAATTATCCAGAAAAAGCTTTTTGTGAATTTTTAAATGATTTTATTTGGGAAGAAAATAGATTGCTTTTTTACCAAGAAAATACTACTAAACAAATCAAAAATTTTCTTGATAGAGAATGGAATAATGAAAATACAATACGAATTAAAAAAATTAGGAATGAAGTTGTCAATGTATTGCAAGATGTTAAACCTTCTTGGTTAAGTTGTAAAGACGCAATTACAAAAAGTATTTTACAAATAAGTGAATTGGGTTTCCTCAAAAGGACTCAATATTACCAAGAAATCCTGACACCACTTTATGAAGCTGGAAAATTAGAAATCAGAAAACCTGGAGCGAGAAAACTATTCACTCTTAATAGTGAAATAAGATTAGTAGCATGAGAGTATGAAAACTTAATTTTTTGTAGTTTTAGGTCGCATAAGCTTATTAGTTAAAGTTCTCTCATCAACTGACTAGCTTATATATACACTTTTTTTTTGCTTGTCTGTGGCTATTCCAAGCTAATGGCATCTCATCCCAAATCTTCCCATCCAGTTCTCTTCCTCCAGCTTTTGGAGTTCTACCTCCCCATTGTTTAAAGAAAAATGCGACATCAAACCTCTGACATTGATCACGAATACTTTGCGCCCACTCTAACTTCATCGGACGATATCTATTTCCCGATTCGCCACCCACAATAACCCAATGAATATCCGTTAAATTAAGATGTAAATCACCGAGAAGTGGTTCACAAGAGAGAAAACGCACATTGGCTGGAACTTGTCGCAGGGAATCAACCCGATGAACATAGTCCTGATTTTCAACCGATACCCCCATCCAAATATTGTTATGCCATTCTAACTGAGACGCTAATTCAACTAAATGTTCATGTCGTTTGGTCAAAATTTGATAGATATGCTGCGGAGTTTGACCCATCACATCAAACACGTCTTTGAGAAATCCGATAGGCACGTCTTCGTGAAAAAGATCACTCATAGAGTTGACAAAAATGCGACTTGGCTTGCGCCAACGCAAGGGTTCTTTTATGCGTTCCCGATGCAGGGTTAAATCAAATCCATTGGGAAAATTCTGATGAAACCGTTTAGTTAGTGCTTCTGCATAACAATGGGTACAACCTGGACTAACTTTGTTGCAACCAGTTGTGGGGTTCCATGTTCGGTCTGTCCACTCGATACCTGTATGAGTGCTAGCCATATTCTCAGTCTACCCCTAACATTAATAGTCTTTCCTTTGCTTATTTATAGTACCGATGTATTGTAAACTTGTCCAGAGTTATGTGATTTAACTTTTGCCTGTTAATATTTGATAAGTTGCACCCGTTATAATAAAGGTTTGTAAACTGCTGTAAGGTAGCGGTATTAATCGATAAAAACTTTCATAGATGGTGCGTTAAGTTTCAGTCTTTTTATCCTGAAATTTGGCTGAAGCGGTGCTGAAATTTATTTTTTGATCATTAACTGCTATGATTCAATTGAAATTCTAAAGACCTATGTGGCTATTGCAGCTCGGCAAAAATACTTGAGCAGCTTCGTAGATACGATGAAGCAGGGGGAGCAGAGGGAGCAGGGGAAGCGGGGGGAGATATTAGCTGTTGGCGTTATTTCTGCCTTCTTGTACTAGAAACTATACCGTTCTTCTGCCCAAGGTTCACCTCGGCGGTGGTAACCATTACGTTCCCAGAACCCTGATTCCTCGTGGTCAAGAAACTCTAAGCCATTAATCCATTTAGCACTTTTCCAAGCGTAAAGGTGGGGAACCACTAAGCGCATCGGACCGCCATGTTCTGGGGGTAAGGGTTCGCCAAGCAGAGTATGGGCAAAAAAGTTATCCTCACGCACAAACTCGTCCAGTGTCAGATTAGTGGTATAGCCGCCATAGCAATGTTGCATAACATGGGTGGCTTTAGGGTCGAGTTCCACCTGACTCATAAAGTCAGTTACCCTGATCCCCGTCCATTGCACATCCAGTTTTGACCAACGGGTCACACAATGGAAATCCTTGGTGAAATCATGTTGAGGCATTGCCATCATATCTGACCAACGCCAGGTCTTTGGTATAGCCAAACCCCAAACCCGAAATTCCCAGTCATCAATGTTAACGTCGGGAGTCTCACCATAAGTTAGAACCGGGAAGCCCTTAGTCAGGTATTGACCCGGAGGAACGCGATCGCTCTGTTCTGGTTCTGGTTTGTGGAAAAATTTTCCGATCATAGTTCAACTATAAAAATAACCATCCTGAAAAGAGAGTGTAGAGACGTAGCCTGATACGTCTCTACTCCCCCATCTCCCCTCCCTGAACGGAGGTGTTCACAAACTCCTGCCACCCTATACTAGGCTTCTTCTTCCTCTTCTTCTTCAGTCGGATAGACAAACGTCGAACGTCCACTCAAAACTGCCTTACCCAGAGAGAGGGCTTTCTCCGCTTCCAATGATGCCTTGCGTCTCCAGTTAGCTCTACGTTTGTCTCGTTTTGACTTTGAGGTTTTCTTCTTGGGTACAGCCATGGTTGTCAGTTAGCAAATTTTGCACAGCCTTTCTATTGTATGCCATCAAGCCAAGTTGACATCCTCACCGACCTAAAAGGATCGGTAGTACGGTGCTGTTTTCTTTTGTCCGACTACTTACCTCACTGTTCTGAGGTTGCTTCTCCGATTGCCGATACAACGCTAAGGCATCATGCGGAAGCGACTTGGCTGAAATGTTAGACTGAGTAAGCCAATGTAAAGATTGGACAAAGATTTGGGATAGACCTAGACACAGCGATAGAAAACCTATCAAAATATACGTAGTGTAAAAAAATTCTTTTGATCCTTCGACGAGGCTCAGGGCAGGCTTTTCATTTGTGACTAAGGGCTAGTTTTATTGAGAAGTTATCAGTTTGAGGCTGTCCTAAACGGCTTACACCTGCCTCTACACTATAAATTTTGATTTCCAAGGTAGCATGACTAGTCTATATAAAGGAACCTGGCACTCATTTAATCGTTCACTCACTTTTTAACTTATGTTTTCCATCTACATTCTGACCCACAACGAGGAAATAGATATTGCGGCTTGCATTGAGTCAGCCCAGCTATCGGATGATGTCATAGTGGTAGATTCCTACAGCACAGACCGTACTGTAGAAATTGCCTCCCGCTACCCTGTTCGTGTTGTGCAACATCAATTTGAGAGTCATGGCAAGCAACGAACCTGGATGCTAGAAGCGATTCCCACAAAGTACCAATGGATTTATATCTTAGAAGCAGATGAGCGAATGACTCCTCAACTGTTTCAAGAGTGTTTAGCGGCAATAAAACGCCCAGATGCGGTTGGCTATTATGTAGCAGAACGAGTAATGTTTATGGGGAAATGGATTCGCCACAGCACCCAGTACCCCCGTTACCAAATGCGTCTTTTCCAAAAAGGAAAGGTTTGGTTCACAGACTACGGTCACACAGAACGGGAAGTTTGTAATGGATCAACCAGTTTTCTGCAAGAAACCTATCCCCACTATACCTGTAGTAAAGGCTTAAGTCGTTGGATAGAGAAGCACAATCGCTACTCCACCGATGAAGCGGCTGAGACAGTCCGTCAGTTAGAACAGGGAAATGTCAATTGGTGGAACTTATTCTTTGGTCGATCAGAAGTTGAACGGCGTCGAGCGCTCAAAGATTTATCCCTACGTTTACCTTTGAGACCCCTGTTACGGTGGATTTATATGTATTTCTTCCTGGGTGGTTGTCTGGATGGCAAAGCAGGAATGGCTTGGTGTACCTTACAAGCGTTTTATGAGTACTTAATTTTGCTGAAAGTCCAAGAAATGAAGCAAATGCCACCCTCTCATCTGTCGCCAGCTCATCCAATGACTGTCTTATCAGATGTTAAGGCTTCTGAGGTATCTAATAATTATCATCTACCTCCGATGCAACGGAAATTAGCCTCCACCATTAAACCTTGAGATAAAGGTAGACATACACCATCTTTGATATTTAGTCAAAAATATATTAATAAACTATTCTCCGTTTAGAGATTATATATCGATGCGGAGAATAGTTTATTTTATGTAGGGATGCAAGGCTTGCATTGGTGTCAAGTTAAGCACTTTCGACTCCCTCTTCCGTGCAAAAAAAGCGAAGCATCCGCTGGCTTCCCCCTTTTTAAGGGGGACGGGAGGGGGATCAAATAGGGGGACGGAAGGGGGATCTAAAAGGGAAGAGGGGGATAACTTATTGCTAGACCGACGTTCTAGGCTTCACTAACGCTACCACTTCCTTCATATTTTTTGCCCTGGGTGAAAATTCACTAGAGTTTCATAAAGTGACTCAAATGCATAAAGAGTTGATGATCTTCCTTCATTTATACTGACATCTAGTCAGTTTGTTGAATAAGATAAAAACAACTGAGCAAAGGTTAGGTTCAACATCTAACGCAACGGACTTAGTTAAGAGTCATACCTAAAACTCAGAGTTCCTTACACAGTTGAATTTTACAGATGAATACTCAAACTTTTTCGCGCATAAGACAATTGGTAGCTCCCTTATCAATTGCGGCGACGATGGTACTAGGGATATCTGCCCAGGCTAATGCAATTGATCTCGGCATCGCTTCTGACTACAATATATTTGTGCTAGGCGATGTGAATCAAAGCAATACTGATTCTGAGGGTAAGGTAGCTATTGGCGGAAATGTCACATTCTCAGATTTTTATGCAGGAATGAATCTGCCTCAAGACGGGAACAACGGTGATGTCTTGATTGTTGGTAAAAATTTAGTCTTTCAAAATGGTCAAGTTAGAGGCAATGCAGTTTACGGGGAAACAGGATCACTTACTAATGTAACTCTTGAGCATGGGGGAACGCTTCGCCAAGATAATCCCATTGACTTCGCTGCAGCTAGTCAAGAATTACAAGCATTATCTCAATTTTTAGGAGGGTTAGAGGCGACGGGTCAAACAGAAATGGCTTATGGTGGAATTACATTAACGGGTTCAGATGAAGATCAGAATGTATTTCATCTAAATGCGTCGGATTTAAGCAATGCTAGCAGCTTCAATTTTAATGTAGATTCGGGTTCGACTACCATTGTAAATATTAGTGGAGACGCCGCATCATTACAAAACTTTGGCTTCAATTTCAATGGTGGTATTGATCAGAGACAGAACGTTATCTACAACTTCTATGAAGCTAGGGATCTGTCAGCCAGTGGCATCGGAATAGAAGGCAGTATTTTGGCACCTTTCGCTGCGTTTAACTTTGACAACGGTCAAATTAACGGCAACTTAATTGCTGCTTCGCTAACGGGAGTGGGACAATCGAATAACTATCTCTTCAACGGTAATTTACCTGACCCAATCAGTGAAACGGTTCCTGAACCCGCAACATTAGCTGGACTAGGATTAGTCGCTGCTGTAGGTGTTGCTTCTCGCCGTAAAGGTAAGCAGAAAGTCTAAGGCTTTGAAACCTGGGTTAGGCATCCAACCTAGCCCCCGTCCATTTTTTATGCACTCCTCACACTATGTCCCTGACTTAATCTCTTAGGTCAGGGATTTTTCTATTACCATAACGTGCAAGTAGTCTGACAAAGACATAGGCTGGAGGAGAGGGCGACCCGATGTAATTAAGGGGACTGGTGTTGTTCATTAAGCTAGGCGGGTCGCCCCTACCAGTTGTTAATAAAACGAAGTGGGTCGTTTATACAGGTCATTAATTAGCCGATCGCAGGCTTCAGATGTCTGACACTATAGTTTTTGGCTACTGATGATGAAGACGCAGGGAGTGCGGCATCTCCAAGCCATGAGCGTTCATTAAGGATTCATTAGCCATAACTTGCTGGGGAGTTCCATCAGCAATAATTCGTCCTTCATCCAGTAAAAGCACGCGATCGCACACTTCGATAATCAGTTCTAAGTCATGGGAGGAAATCAGAATCGTTTGCTGGGCGGTTTGGAGAAAGTTGATCACACGACGACGATAGCGCATGTCTAGGTTCGCGCTGGGTTCATCGTACAGAACCAATTGAGGACGCATGGCTAACACCCCCGCGATCGCGACCAAACATTTCTCACCCCCAGAAAGATTGTGAGGAACCCGTTCTGCCAGCATTTCCACACCTGTCAGGGACAGCGCATCTTGAACGCGATCATTGACCTCATCCTCTGACATGCCCATATTCTGTGGACCAAAGGCGACATCTTCCCATACTGACGGTAATAATAACTGGTCGTTGGGATTCTGAAACACGAAGCCAATTTCTGGGCGAAACTCACCCACAACAACGGGGTTTCCAAATAAGCCAATATCTCCAGATGTTGGTGTTAAAATACCGCAAATCGAGAGAAATAGCGTTGTTTTTCCCGCACCATTGGGTCCAATTAAACCGACTCGTTCTTCAGGATATATATTAAGATTGACTCCTTGTAAAACCGCAGGTCTGTCCGGATAGGAGAAACTCAAATCAGAAACCGCGATCGCAGGTTCTCTGGCACTGTCTGGGTTAGATACAAGTTGTTGTTGTGGTCTCATAATTCGTCATTCGTCCTTCGTCATTTGTCATTTGTCATTGGTAAGGATTGGAGACATTTTTTCCGATTATTACCGCCTTTCTATCAGAATTTCAGCCATGACAAATCCAAGGGCGATCGCAACGGTTATTCCCAAACTAATTAAATCCCCACGAGAAACACGATTCTTGGGATTAGGCGGTTTACGATGGTGCAGAGTATAACCATACCCTCGCAATATCATCGCTTGATAAACCTGCTGAGACTGGTTGTAACTGCGAACCAATAAGCTACCCACTAGAGACGCCAGCACATTCAGATTACGGCGCGAGAAACGAGTCGCCCGAAATCCCCGCAATTGCATCGCTCGTTTCATTTTGGTTAAATCTTCACCAAACTGTTCGATATAGCGGTACGTCAATAGAGTCATATCCGCTAATACCGCCGGAAGTCCCAGGGATCGCATGGCTTTGACGGTACTCAAAAACGGGGCTGTACCAAAGATAATTAAACTCACGGTGAGAATACATAAAAATCGAGTCGCAATCAGCGCTAGCGCCACGATTCCTTCTTGATATAGACTCAAAATACCTATCTGAACAATTACCGTACTACCCACGCTAAACGGTAAAAGTAGAGTAATCGCCAGCAAAAAAAAACCGGGGTAGCGCAGCCGCGATCGCAAAAACGAGAAGGGTAATCTGGAGAGGTAATAATACACCAGTGTCACGACGATCATCCCTGGAAGTAAACTTAACTGTTCAACAAATGAAAATGCAAAAATTAAGCTAAATAAGCCAATCAGTTTACAACGGGATTCCCAACGATGAATCGGAGAGTTAAAATTGGCATAAAAATCCAGTCCGTGTTTCATCAACTCTCCAACAATTCAGGTTTGACTTGCTTCAAAAACAGAGCCACGGCTGTCGTAAACGCACCCTCAATTACCATGAGTGGGATATGAGCCAATACCAATCCGTAAATTGCCATTTTTTCGGCTGATGCATCTATAGTTGCGGGAATATTAGTAATCACTAAAGCGAAAAATAGCAAAGTTGCTATCCCCAAACCTCCCGCACCTCCGATAAAGGCAAAGATACCCGTCACCACTCGATTATCCTTATCGAATAGTAAGCGCAATTGAAATAGGTGATACGCCAAAAGTGCCGGTACGCCAAACATCGTGGCGTTTACTCCTAGCGTGGATAAACCACCATGCTGAAACATCACAGCTTGAAAGAATAAACCGATAAGAATGGCTGGAAACGCATAATATCCCAACATTGTGCCTAACAACCCATTCAGAATCAAATGAACACTTGTTGGTGGGATGGGAATGTGAATCCAAGAGGCGACAAAAAAGGCGGCTGTGAGTAGAGATGCTTTGGGAATACTCTCTTGGGGATTCGGATCTCGGTTAATTTGGCGCAGGGAGTACCAAGTGAAACCTCCTGTCGCTGCGTAACCTGTGATACAGACAGAAGCAGGCAGGATGCCATCAGGAATATGCATAATTTTTGTGTAGTTTTGACCCTTCACTTCGGCAAGAGGGCAGGGCGCGTGACCCTTCACAACCCTCGATAGAACCGGGTTTATCGGGACGGGTTTATGGACTTGCGTTTCACAATTGATGATAACATTTATTCAAAACCCAGCCTGACTTGTAGGGGCAGGTTTATGGACTTACGTTTCACGATTGATGATAACATTTATTCAAAACCCAGCCTGACTTGTAGGGGCGGGTTTATGGACTTACGTTTCATGATTGATGATAACATTTGTTCAAAACCCGCCCTGATCTAATTGTTGATTTTTTTTGACAATGAACAATGAACAATTCTAACCTAATTGTGACCACCTACTTAGCCTGTTTTGTCCCTTGGGAAAAATAGAGTGCTGTACCGACAAAACCCCAGATTACCGCAATTGCCATCACCACAATTTGAACAGGTGTGAAAGAGCCACTCTTGGATTGAATACTCATCACTTGACTATCGGCGGTGTTCTCTGTTGCTGATTGATCCTCACCCATAGAAATAGTAATCAAATCTCCGTGACCCGCTTGGCGAACCTGAACTGCCCATTCTCCCGGTTGTGAGCGATCGGGAGCAAAGACAAAGCTACCCTTTTCGTCGGTGGTTCCTTGCAACCAAGGAGTAGAAGGATCTTGGGGAGAGTAAACCGTAACTTGGGCATTGGACATGGGGTCGCCGTTATCAAAAGCCGCATCAATTTTAATCGCCTGGGTAGTTTCATAGTTAATCTTGGCACCATGAGCCGTCGCTTTAGCTGACCAGCTCATGACTAACATTAGGATAAGGGGGACTAAAAATTTCCTCTTCATCGCTCACATTTTCTTAATGTCATAGAAACGATTGAAACCCAGTTGGTAACCATAACTACTCTTTATCATTGGTTATAATTTTCCTTATCGCCAAATGACATAAGACAAATAACCAATGACCAATTTAACTCGATTCGTTGGCAACAGTTTGGATTTCTTCACAGTGACCCTCACCAACGTGACCTAAACTGGGAAGAATTTCCTGAAGTTTCTGGTATTCTTCTGGAGAGAGTTCTGACTTTAGCTGCTGTTGGTCTAACTCTAGTGTGCCATCGTTGGCTAGAGTCGCTAGCGGTTCAAACCCCAACGCACCAGTATTAATCTCATCATCAGCGGGTGCGCCTGCATCACCAAAGAGGTGATCAAAGTGGAATGTGGCTTCCAAGTCTGCGGTACCCCCTTGAGCGAGAATTCCCTTACGTTCGTCACCGACAAATTCCCCACAGACAAATTCTAAGGGCTGATTCAGGGCAATAGTAAAGTCAATGGTTTGCCCCTCTTTCTCGGCTGTCCCCATCATCACCAAGGTTTGACCTTCAGCTGGTCCCTCCTCGGCTTTGACCATTTTCCAAGATAGGGCATTATATTGTCCGGCAGGGGCATCGGCAACGTCTTCCACGAGAATAGGTTCGGCATCTTCCCCACCTGCGGCTAAATCAACGGTGTGGGTTTTATCAAGAACCACTTTTTCTTTCGCTTGCACTTTACTACCCGCTTCAGCATTGAACGGCGGGTCACTTTGATAAGCGGTGATATCGGCTAAGTTGACATAAACATGGTCAAAGGCAATTTGCCATCCATCTTTTGATATAAAACCTTGGCGGACAAAATCCTCTCCATTCGCCCGGATTTCCAGGGTTCCACTCCCTTGACTTGCCTGAGTTGCATTCTGAGTTTCTGTTTGTGTCTGAGTCTCGCTGGTGGTTGGACTCTGGGAACAGCCAACTAGCGTCCCAGTTGTCAAGACCATCAGACTCGCGAAAATGAATAGTGGTTTCCTCATTGATTACCTTTGGCGGTTTTCATACTATACCCAATTAAATCCAACAAGTTTTTGTAATAATTCGCAATACCCCTAGAGGGCATCTTCTGGGGAACAGGGAAGAACGATAATAGTGAAACCCGCCCCTACATACTCACACGCCATGCTCTCTTTCCGCAGTGAAGGGTCAAAACTATTTCATGCTTTTCCTGTTAGCCAATAGGTAAGCATTTCTCCTTTTCCCTTCACCTCAATAATCCCGCGTTTTTCCAACACATATTGATCCTTTAACCGTTCGTAAGTTGCCTGAGTGACTTGAATTCCCCCAGAAGTTCCTTGAGATTCCATCCGCGAGGCGACATTTACCGTATCTCCCCACAGATCGTAAATAAACTTTTTCATCCCGATGACTCCAGCGATCACCGGTCCGGTATTAATGCCAATCCGCAGTTGAAACGCTTCTCCGGTATCCATGCGAAATTGAGTAATCACCCGTTGCATCTCTAATGCCATATCCGCGATCGCTTCAGTATGATCGAATCGGGGTAAAGGTAGACCACAGGCAACCATATAAGCATCACCAATGGTTTTAATCTTCTCCAACCCATACTCCTCAGACAGCAAATCAAACGTGGAGATAATGGTTCCGAGTAATTGAACCAATTCCGTCGGTGGCATTCGGCTTGATAGGGGTGTAAACCCAACAATATCCGCAAACAAAATCGTCACATCGTCGAATTGCTCAGCGATTAGGGCTTCCCCATGGTACTTGCCTAAGGTACTGTGATTTTGTTTCAACTGCTGGGCGATCGCCTCTGGCAAAATGTTTAATAACAGGCGTTCCGACTTTTCCTGTTCCGCCCGCAAGTCTGCTTCCGCTTGCAGGCGCTGCTTCTCAACTTGAATACGCTGGGTGATATCTTCTAATACCCCTAAAACGCCAACAACGTTACCTTGGGGATCATGGATGGGAATTTTACTCACATCCAGCCAAACCGTTTGTCCATCAACGGGGGGTTTTTGTTTGGTTTCGACAACATGAAATTCGGCTTGATTCCGGCTAATCACCCGCGCATCTTGCTGGCGGTAGAGTTCAGCAATGTCTCGACTAGGCAGTAAATCATAGTCTGTTTTACCCACCACAACCTCTGGATTGTCTAACCCGGCTGTCTTTGCCCACTTTTTATTGCAACCGAGAAAGACTAAATTGATATCTTTCCAAAAGACTTGTTGCGGGATATTATCGATAACTAATCGTAAATATTCCTCTTTTTCTCTCAAGGCGGCTTCAGCTTGCTTGCGTTCTGTCACATCCGTGCCAATTGAGAGAACTTCAATTAATTCACCCTCCTCATTGAAAATTGGTTTATTTGCCCACGTCACCCAAACCGTTTTGCCAGTCTTATGAATGGTTTCTACGGTTCTGATCCGATAGCGTTCTGGACGTTTGCGGATGGCTCGAATCAAGATAGACAGCATCCGTTGCGATCGCGGCGTATTCGGGACGAGAGTTCCGACTAGGGAACAATTTAGGAGTTGATCGTCATCGTAGCCAAAAAAGGTTTGACCATAACGATTAATGAATTTAATTTTTCCCTGAACATCCCACCGTAAAATAATGCAATTGGGGGTTTCGACTAAATCTCGATACTGTGCTTCACTGGCTCGCAAGGCTTCTAGGGTTTGTTTATGCTCGGTAATATCCCGCGCTACCCAGAGAACAGAGTCTTTTGAGATGGGTGAAATACTGGCTGCAAACCAAACCATTCGATCAGCCAAGGTGAGACGATACTCAACCTGAACCGTCTGTTGGCTGTCTAAGGCTTGGTGAATATACCCGACAAACTGATCCGCCTGCGATCGCGCCAAAAGATCATACTCCGTTTTGCCCAGCATCGCTTCAACCGGTTGACCTAACAAGTCTGGATTTGCTGAGACAATTTTCAGATAACGTCCTTGGCGATCTTTGACGAAAATTAGTTCCGTCATCGCCTCAAATAAGGCACGCAACTCTGAATCAGAGTTAAGGGAATTTGTCAAGGCTTTAGACCGTTGACATAAATGTGAGAGGGACTGACGTATCCCAATGGAGATTAACCCAGTGAGTAGGGCGACTAAGGCAAAAACCCCCAGCCAGACAAGCAGGATATGAGGGGTATAGGGATAAATAGCTGACCAATTGGTCATGGTTGACGGTAACATCGGTTTACATCACCGACCAGGCTTGCCTGTGAATAGTTGCCCAGATGCTACCCTAATAAATCAATCTGACACCGTTGCACTGGTTCGGTTCGATATGTCCTTCCTAGCAGACCAAACGGCGCTAGCGCTTCACCCTACAGCAGGTATTTCCATTCATCCTGCACTAAGTAAGCGTGTGGGTATGGCTAGCTCATCCAATCAGTCTGTCTTAGAAGTGAATTCCATGATAGCGACAGACGGAGAATCCGGCGTTGATTTTGATCAACCCTTACTATGGACGTTCTATGTTAAGCCGTCATCCTCCCTCGAATGAATAGACACGCCATGGTGCGTCTGATCATCTTTGATTTAGAGACGGGATCTGTCACAATGATGTCCTGGTTGTTTCCCAGGGTGAGAAATTCATGGGTCGTGCTGAAAAAGTTGTACTAGCCTACTCAGGTGGCGTCGATACTTCCGTCTGCATTCCTTATCTCAAAGAGGAATGGGGTGTGAAGGAGGTGATCACGCTAGCCGCCGATTTAGGTCAAGGTGATGAGTTAGAACCGATCAAAGAAAAAGCCTTGACATCGGGCGCAGCCGAGTCTCTGGTGGCGGACGCGACTGAACGGTTTGTCACCGATTATGCCTTTCCCGCGATTCAGGCAAATGCGCTGTATGAAAATCGCTATCCCTTGTCCACGGCGCTAGCGCGTCCGCTGATTGCTAAATTATTGGTCGAAGCTGCCCACAAGTATGGTGCAGATGCCGTGGCTCACGGTTGCACAGGTAAAGGGAATGACCAGGTGCGGTTTGATGTGTCGATTACGGCGCTCGACCCCAACTTGAAAGTTCTCGCACCCGCGAGGGAGTGGGGATTGAGTCGGGAAGATACGATCGCGTATGGGGAAAGGTTCGGGATTCCCTCTCCCGTGAAAAAGTCTTCCCCCTACAGTATTGACCGTAATTTGTTGGGTCGTAGTATTGAGGCGGGGATTCTCGAAGATCCCATGGCTGAACCGCCGGAAGAAATCTATCTGATGACCAAAGCGATCGCGGATACTCCCAATGATCCAGAATACGTCGATATTGGCTTTGAGCGAGGACTTCCGATCTCGCTGAATGGTCAAGCCCTTGATCCCGTCGCCCTGATTACTCAGCTTAACCAAGTCGCCGGAAATCATGGGGTGGGGCGGATTGATATGATTGAAAATCGGGTTGTCGGGATTAAATCCAGAGAGATTTATGAAGTCCCGGCTCTGTTAACCTTAATCCATGCCCATCGCGACTTAGAAAGCCTCACGTTAACCTCTGATGTCAGCCAGTACAAGCGAGGGATTGAAGACACCTATAGCCAGCTTATTTACCAAGGGTTATGGTACTCTCCCCTAAAAGATGCTCTAGATGCGTTCATTCAGCAAACTCAGGAGCAAGTCTCTGGAAGTGTGCGGGTGAAATTCTTCAAAGGTAATGCCACGATTGTCGGACGAGCGTCTAGCAATTCCCTCTATACCCCAGAACTGGCAACCTATACCTCCGAAGATCAGTTTGACCACAAAGCCGCTGAAGGCTTTATTTACATTTGGGGATTACCCACTCGCGTTTGGTCAGCCAAAACTAGAGGTTAAATTCAAGGTTTTACCAGATCCCCGACTTCTTCGAGAAGTCGGGGATCTTACAGAGGAGTTCCAAATCGCTAGGATAGAAAGACCTACTTTCACGTTTCAGCCTCAACTTCCCTATGCCCACCTATCCTGGAATTTCTAGCGACGCCTTCCGACACCCCCTTGACCAACAAGCTGAGGATGCCCTACGGAGTGTTCCTGGATTTAACCTAGCTGCCCGCAAATTCGTCGAATTTATCTACGAACGCCCCCAATTCGTCTATCTGATGGGCAACAGTATCCAAGTGGGACCGCGCCAATATTCCACGATTTACAGCTTATTTCGCGAATGTGTACGGGATTTAGATATCCATCCCGAACCCACCCTATTTGTCAGTCAAAACCCGCAAGTGAATAGTTATGCCTTGGGACAGGATCATCCCTATATCGTATTAAATACAGGATTATTAGACTTACTCACTGAAGTCGAAATTCGCACCGTGTTAGCACATGAACTGGGACATATCAAATGCGGTCACACGATTTTAATTCAGATGGGAATCTGGGCGATGGGTGCGGCGGCATTTCTGGGAGATTTAACTTTTGGTATCGGCAATATTGTCACCAGTGGTTTACTCTTTGCCTTTTATGAATGGCGGCGGAAAGCGGAGTTATCGTCAGATCGGGCGGCTTTATTGGTCATCGATGATATTAATATCGTCATGAAAACAATGATGAAACTATCGGGAGGTTCTCATGCTTATGGTCATGAGTGCAGCCTTGATGAATTTATCCGCCAATCCGACCGATTTCAAGACCTTGACCAAGATAGTCTTAATCAAGTTTATAAGTTTTTATTATACAACGGTGGGAATGGTTCGTTTCTTACCCATCCTTTTCCGGTTGAACGCTTGCGCTATCTGCGAGATTGGGTCAAATCAGAAGAATATCGTCAAATTCGTCAGGGCAATTATCAACGAGTAACCGACGAAGGCTCAGTCAATGTGCCATCCCAAGCGGCTCAAAACCAGGAAGCCCAACGATTACAGCGTCAACTCGAAGAATTACAACGGGAAATTAACCGGATGAAATCTGAGTCGGATCAGTCTTAAAGGTTTGTATGTAGTAAGCGCTTTAGCGCTATAAACGTTCGCATCGCTGACTTAAGCATTATTCTCCCCCTGCTTCCCCCGCTCCCCCTGCTTCCCCCGCTCCCCTTAACCGAACAGTATTGAGGACATTCTTTACTGTTCCCCGTTCCCCGTTCCCTGTTCCCTCGCCTCACCACAAGTCTTATTCAGCAACCCCTATATATTTTCCCGAAAATATATATGATGAATTTATGTCAATATCAATTGTGAGGTCGTCAAGCTGAACACGTCGATGAGCGGTAGCCTTGACGCAGGGTGTCATCAACTTGCTACTATTAGACCTTCAGTAAGGGCGTAAGCGTCCTCTTGGATTTCCATGATCAGGGAAGTTATCTTAGATACTCGTCATACTGAGTCTCGTACTCAATCCAACCAGCTAGGATTCCCTCTTCAGCAGGCACAGGATGTTATCTATCAATTTTTGCTAGATACGGTTAAACAACAACCGCCAGAAACCGTTTTGCAAGAATTTAAATTGTTATTTATTGACTATAATGCTTCAGAAGGTAATCCGGAAGCGATTCAAGCTTTATCAGAAATACTTTTTGCTAACGATGAAAAAGAATTTATAAATACCCTTAAACGTTCCTGTTATATTGTTATTAATAATTGGTACACCTCAAGGAATTTTACGGCTAGCCAAGACTTAGTATCCCTATTTTCTGATGTAAAACTGACGCGAAAAACATTATCGCCAACATTAAGCCGTCAAAGAGCATGGCTGTTAAATTTCATTAACAGTCAAGACTATCACGAACTTCAATTATTTATTACTCAACAAGTAACTTCAGATCCAGGTCATTGGAGTAACCGTTATATCTCTTATCTACTCGTTCCCCAGTATACAAATCTGAACAACCCCGTGGAGCAACGTGAAGCGGCGAGAATCTTGTCAAAAAAACTCAAAGATCAGTTCAAGTTTGATTTGGCAATGTATACGGCGCACTCTAAATCCGCAATTTGTCGGGAACCTATTTACAATAATCCTACAGGTTTAGGGGATAAAGTTGTTGATCTAATTAAAAAAATTGTAGTTAAGCATGGAATGTTTAACTATAAAAATGTCGCTAATATATTTTTAGAACAAACCAAAGATTCAAATTATAAGAGATTCAAAAAAAGCTTGCACAACTATCTTATATTTTCCGTTAAAAAGAAAGAGTTAGTTAAATCCTTAAATCAAACCTTAACTGAGAAATTAAATGATCTCTACAAAGATTACCACGATACAACCATAGAGGCGGCATTACTACTGAGAACCTGTAACCGCTTAATTGAGTATTTGACTACTGAAAATCAGGATGAGCCGTCACCCCTGTTTATTCTGCTCATGTCTCAAGGTCATCACTTAACCTTAGCGATGCTCTTGCTGAAAATTATTATGATTTGTCCGAACTCGCGTAATCATCTAGAAACTTGCATTGCTAAATTAATTCAATATTACACCAATTATGCGGAAGAGGACTGTCGTTGGGTGATTACATTTTTTGAAGTGTTTAAAATTACCTTTGCCATTCATACGGAAAATGTTCAATATAATCTGATCAAAATGGATAATGCGGCAAGTTCAGAATTTCAGCTAGATGCTTACCGAGTGTTTTCTCAGCTTCGGGATTATGTCAATTTGGAAGAGAAACCCGAAAATCAGTAGATCGAGACGTTTTCGGTTCAGATGGGATGCAGGGATGCAGAGGTGTAGAGGTACTCTAGGTGCAGGGAAGAAGAGAAGCTCCTGAAGACTGCAAATGATTTTTCTCTGTCTTCAGTTAGAGACGAGCCGCTTCCAGGATAAAGTAGAATGTCACCTTGGCTAGAGATAGCGATCGCCTGGATAGTGATAAGCTAGGCAATCGTGAGGTGCATATCGCTTAGGAGTATAGTGTGAAACGACTGACTGAGATTGGGCGACAGATATTAACACTGGCTTTAGTCTGTGTGATGCTACTGATTGGTACGGCGTGTAGTAGTACAACGGTAGACAGTGGGCGTCCAGAAAATCCTCCGGTTCAAGCTGGAGGTGCGAATAACCCCTACAAGAAGGGGGGAGACAGTTACACTGACAACAATATGTCTCTAAATCCTGATGTCAGCCGTAGGCTCAACGTATCAAGCAACTCGGTAGAGCAACCCGAATTAGCTTGATTAAGTTGAGAACGGTGACTGCTTGAGACTTAGGATAATTCACTGACAATAAAACTAAGGAGATTTTTTTTATGAGCAGAATGATAGATTGGCTAAAAAATAAACGGTTTACTCAATTATTAACCGTGGCTTTAGCGAGTATCTTTGTATTCATCAGTACAGGATGCAATAGTGGAGTATCAGCGAAGACGGCTGACGATGTGACCAAAAATGTTACTGAAGTTCTCACGCCTACAGGCGGAACGAAGGACTATCAGGGGATTGATTCTCCGAAAACGTCTCGTCAGGCAAAGGATAATGCGGACAAATTAATTAAAAACGCCGAGAAAAATCTACAAAAGAGGGCGGATACTCCTGAAAAGTTTATCGAGAATTATCAAGAAGGAGCGCCGCTGAATAAACGAGTTGAGCGACTCGGCAAAGATGTGAAAGAGTCAGCCACTGATTTCACCGAGGGTGTAAATAAGGGAACTCAGAGGGGTGTTGAAAATCTCAAAGATAATACAACGGATGCGGCTGAAGATGTCAGCAAGTCTGCCAAGCGTTCGGCAAAAGAGGCAAAGGAAAAAACTGAAGATGTTGCTGAAGATGTAGCTAAGTCTACCAAACGTTCCGCCGAAGACACGAAAGACAAGGTACAAGAGACGGGTGAAAATATAGCCAAAAAGACGAAACGCGCCGCAGAAGATACAGCCGATGTCGTGCAAGACAAAGCAAGTAAAGCCAGTAAATCAGCGCAGCGAGCATTAGAAGATACGGCGGATGCGATTGACTAGAGTCGGAACTCTTGACATACATTGTCTATTAGTATAGATGTTTAGGGCTAATTGTTAATAGCAATGAACCCTGAACAGCATAAAAAGGGTACGGTAGTATCGTGCCCTTATTTTGTTATCTATGACAGCTTATCCAGATCAACCTCAAGCCACTGATGTGGTTTTGGGCGGTTCAATCTCCAGAGGAGACGCTGTATTAGGCGGAATTGAAGCCGTAAAACAGCAGTTGAATCAGACACCCTCATCCTCTCCCCTATCCCTGAATGCCAAAATTGCCGCCCTCCATAACGCCCTGAATTATCGGCAAAAGGGCATAGCGATACTTATTCAAGCTTTAGATGATGAAGTGTGGGAGATTCACCAAACTGCCTATTCTCTCCTAGAAAAACACGCCGCCACTCAAACCGAATCAGCCTTAACTCAGTACAGTATCCGATTAGCCAAGGAATTCCTCAACCGTTACGAAGCCGGACATCGGGCGTTCTCAAGAGCAAATTTAAGTGGGATTTGTTTGCAGTGGGAAATCTTAAGCGAGATTGATTTAAGTGATGCTAATCTCAGTGGAGCATACCTAAATCGAGTCGATTTAACCGGAGCAATCCTGAAAGGCGCGAACTTCAACCAAACTATTCTAAACGGTGTAGAACTCAGTCAGGCAAATCTCAGCCATGTTAACCTAACTGGTGTTTCCCTAAAGGAGACAAACCTCAGTCAAGCTGAACTCACAGAGGCAAATCTCAGAGGGGCAGATTTAAGTAGGGCTTGCTGCACAAGACCGAAACCCTTAACCATCAATGCTTTGATCCGTATTTACAGTTGACTTGGTGCTCATGAATCTGGTAAAATTGCTCAAAATCCTTGCATCATGATCAGGTAGATGTACCGAAAAGTTGAGAACGCCCCCAGGGAAGCCGAAGATTTTGAACTACCATTTGAAGGAAAGTTATCACAGGATAACCGCTGGGTAATCATGGCTTCTTTAGTACC
This sequence comes from Coleofasciculus chthonoplastes PCC 7420, assembly GCF_000155555.1. GTDB lineage: Bacteria > Cyanobacteriota > Cyanobacteriia > Cyanobacteriales > Coleofasciculaceae > Coleofasciculus > Coleofasciculus chthonoplastes_A. The sequence continues at coordinate 70,821 of NZ_DS989848.1, read as the reverse complement.
TTGGGAGGAATTTGAAGAAGAATATGCCCAAAATTTTTCTGCGGAAATGGGAGCGCCAGCGCTACCATTTAGGGTAGCACTGGGTTCATTAATAATCAAAGAAAAACTAGGAATAAGTGATAGAGAGACAGTCGAACAAATCAAAGAAAACCCTTACTTACAATACTTTATAGGTCAAAGGCATTACAGCAGCGAAGCTCCTTATGACTCATCACTATTGGCCAGATTCCGGGAAAGGATAAATGTGAATCTAGTCAACCGAATAAATGAGAAAATGGTGAAGAAAAGTCAATCAGAGACGGATGAAGAAGCTAAAAAAAAAGTGCCGAAATCCAAAGTCAAGAAAGAAGAGAGTCAGCCAATAAAGGACAACTAATAGTTGATGCAAGCTGTGTGCCAGGAGATATAAGTTATCCCAATGATTTGGGGATATTAAATAAAGCTAGGGTCAAAACCGAAAAAATAATAGACAGTCTATATGAACCCCTGAAGGATCAACTAAATAAAAAACCAAAAACTTATAGAAATAGAGCCAGAAAGAATTACTTAAAAGTAGCAAAGAAAAAGAGACAAACAAGAAAAGAAATAAGAAAAGCAATAAAAAAACAACTGCAATACATAAAGAGAAACTTGGGGAGTATAGACGCGCTAGTTAAGGCAGGGTCTAGTCTTGGGGCATTGAGTCGTACTGAATATAAGAGCCTGTTGGTAGTTAGCGAAATCTATCGTCAGCAAGAATGGATGTACAATAATAAAGTTCATAGAATTGAGCATAGAATAGTAAATGTGAGTCAAGCCCATATCCGTCCAATAGTTAGAGGCAAAGCGGGAGTTGCCGTAGAATTTGGAGCTAAAATATCGGCAAGTGTAAGAGATGGATACGTATTTTTAGACCGTATCAGTTGGGATAACTTTAATGAATCTGTCGATTTAAAAGCTCAAATAGAAGCTTATTATAACTACACAGGATTCTATCCAGAATCCGTTCATGTAGATAAAATCTATCGCAGTCGAGCCAATCGATCCTTCTGTAAAGAAAAAGGAATTAGAATCAGTGGCCCTCCCTTAGGAAGACCGAAAGCCAATGTCAGTCAAGAATTAAAGAAACAAGCTCAAGAAGACGAGAGAATTCGCAATAATATTGAAGGAAAATTTGGCATATCAAAACGTAGATATAGCCTAAGTCGCGTCATGGCTAAACTACCTCATACGTCCGAAACAGCTATTGCCATTACTTTCCTCGTCATGAATCTGTCTGCCCTGCTCAGGCAGGTTTTTTGTCTTTTTTATATATATTCCACAATCAAGTCTTTTTCGGCGTCAATTCATTATTAAACCTTATAATTAAGCGAATCGTTAACAACAATAACTTAAGTTCGCTGTCGTATTATATAACTACTTAATCCATCAGTTGTGTTTCTTCGACTTATTCAGCAGACCCTAAGTAATGCTAACCTGCAAGAGGCAAATCTGACTCAAGGGATTATCAGGTGACGTTCTCTCCCGTTAAGCTTGCGCTATAACGGGAGCTTCTCGATCAAAATAGAGATAGCTGTACGCTTTTTCTACCTGATAGAGCTTCACACTTCACTGGCTGGGCTTTCCCTAAGCCTCTGTGTGCAGACAAGATGAGTCCCACCTCGTTTAAGGCTCGGTCTAATATATTCCGAGCTGCATTCTCATCTCTATCCATGCTGCATCCGCACTTATGGCATTCATGTAGACGAATAGATAGAGTTTTCGGGACTTTAACTCCACAATTTGAGCAATTTTGAGATGTTCCATGAGGACTTACTTTTATCACTCGGACACCGCATTTAACTGCCACTGCGTCCAAGATGGTAATGAACCTTCCCCAGGCTGCATCCAAAATTGATTTGCTCAATCTTGTACGAGCAAGTCCTTTGATATTTAAGTCTTCCACCGCAATCAAGTCATACTTTTTGACAAGATTATGAGCGGTGTTGTAGTGAAAGTTTTCTCTAATTCTACCAATACGTTGATGAATTCTGGCTATCTTGTTTTTCTGTTTGTTAGCACGGTTTGACCCCTTCTCCTTTCTTGCCAACTTGCGCTGTTGACGAGCTAAGTGAGGCTGCGTTTTACGGTAGGCTTGCTGAATAGGAACGGCTTCACCCTCTGATGTGGTGAGGAACTCTTTAAGTCCCACATCAATGCCAACAGCCGTTTTCACTTCCTCTAATAACATAGGTTCGGGTACCGTCTCATCCTGAATGGAAATGGAACAGTACCAACCGTCAGCTTTGTGGACAATTGTGCAAGTTTTTAGGGTAAAGCCACCTGGAATAGGACGATGCATGATAACTGGCATCTTCCCTATCTTTGACAGCTTCAACATACCATGATTAAGATGCGCTCCGGCTTTAGGACAGTTGACTCGCGGATAGACAAACGAGCGCAATTCACCAACCTTTTTAAACTTTGGTCTGCCGCCACGTTTACCCGATTTGTCAGGGAATAACCAACGCTCCCAAGCCTTATTTAACCGTTGCAAATTAACTTGCTGTGATTCTGCCCAAATATTTTTGTAATCAGGAAACAGTACCTTAGTTTGCTTTAGGTCAGACTGCTGGGTGTAGTAATTAACAGTCGCGGGTATCTCACCTATTGGCTCGGAAACAATACTACAACGGTCAATCTGACAGCGAGTCCGTCGTAGCCAATCCAACCTCTGCCCCAGACAGTAATTCCAGTGACGACGAAGTAACTCTAATGTATAGAGCATGGTAGCAACTTGAGCGGCACTGGGCTTAATTCGGTAGCAGTAAGTTAGAATCATGAGTATCATTCTACAGCTTACTGCTAAATATGGCAATTGTTTACGATAAAGGTTTCAGGTCTGTGTACTTGCTTACCGCTCATATTGTACTTGTGACCAAGTACCGCAAGAAAGTTATCAATAAAGCTATACATGAGCGACTAGCTACCATCTTTGATAAAACCTGCTCAAAGTGGGAGACAACGCTACTAGAATTCAACGGAGAGGACGACCATGTACATTTGCTGGTTCGCTATCATCCTCAAGTAGAACTGAGTAAGTTTATTGCCAACCTCAAAACAGTCTCTAGCCGCTTAATTCGCAAAGAATTCGGTGATCATTTCAGCCAAGTCTACCGAAAACCAGTTTTGTGGACTGGCTCATATTTTGTTGCCAGTTGCGGAGGGGTGACGATTGAACAGATCAAGAAATATGTCGAACAGCAAGCAACTCCAGAATTATAAGGATTCGCTGTCGCTCAGTTTTATACTGGTCGGCATTCCCCACCCGTTAACCCTACGGGTATAACGGGCGACCCCTGCCGACATTTAGTTGGGCAAACCTGAGTAACGCTAATTTGAGCCAAGCTAATTTTACCGAAGCTAATCTCGTTGGCGCAAATCTAATGGGAGCAGACTTGAGTGACGCCAACTTGAGGGGCGCTAAACTAAAAGGAGTCAAGCTGACCGATGCTAATCTAGACAATGCCGATTATGATGAGCATACAGACTTTCCAGTTGGATTTAGTGATTACGATAAATTAAGAAAAAACCTGTAGGGGCGGGTTTCATCATGACGAATTACGAATGACATAAGACGAATGACATAAGACGAATGACAAATGACATAAGACGAATGACGAATGACGAATGACAAATGACAAATGACAAATGACGAATGACGAATGACAAATGACTAATACCTTCAATCCCCATCAAACCTTAATCGAACAATTAGATTTAATGATCCGGGCGCGTTATCCGTTACTTTATATCGTAGCGGTTGAAGAAGAACCCGTGGAAGAAGTATTACTTTCAGTGGCTGTGCAATCCCAACCCGAACGCCAAGTTTTACTCTGGGATATTGTGCGGGGATGGGAGGATAATGGGGCGGATAAGGGTTCAGTGATGGGAGCACTGCATCGGATTCGCAAGACTGATCCTCAAGAAAATAGCTTATTTGTCCTCCGAGATCTACATTTTATCTTAAAAAATCCGCAGAGCGATCGCAATGCGCCCGTGATCCGAGAATTGAAGAATCTAACCAAGGAACTTAAGCGTTCTCGCAAAACCTTAATCCTCACCAGTCATACCTTAGAAGTCCCAGCAGAATTGAGTGAGGAAGTTACGGTTATTGATTTTCCCTTGCCTAATGCTCAGGAAATTGATTATCTGATTAATATTCTGGTCAAACCCGAAAACTTAAACGTATCTGGATTAGCCAGGGAACAGTTAGTTAAAGCCTGTCAAGGATTAAGTCGTGCCAGAATTGCCCGGGTATTGGCAAAGGCATTAGCCGCTAAACAACAGGTAAATGAAACAGATATTGATGGCGTATTAGGGGAGAAAAAACAAGCGATTCGCCAAACGGGAATTTTAGACTTTTTTACGGTTCAGGAATCGTTAAAAAATGTTGGCGGATTGGAGAATCTCAAGCAATGGGTACGGATGCGCCAAGATGCCTTTACCGAAGAAGCGCGACGCTATGGCATTCCCAATCCTAAGGGGATTTTACTGGTGGGAATTCAGGGAACCGGGAAATCCCTATCCGCGAAAACCATTGCCCATGAATGGCGTTTGCCCTTATTGCGACTAGACACGGGACGATTATTTGGCGGGATTGTCGGGGAAAGTGAAAGTCGGGTGCGCCAGATGATTCAAATTAGTGAAGCGATCGCGCCTTGTGTATTATGGATTGATGAGATTGATAAGGCGTTTGGTAATATTGGTGCTGGCGTTGATGGGGATTCGGGAACGTCGAGACGGGTATTTGGTACGCTGATTACCTGGATGCAAGAAAAGACGAGTCCGGTGTTTATTGTGGCGACGGCGAATAATGTGCAGATTTTGCCCGCTGAGTTATTGCGGAAAGGCAGATTTGATGAAATCTTCTTTTTGAATTTGCCCACGGAAGCCGAACGCAAGGATATTTTTAAGGTACATTTGCAACCCTTACGCCCTTCTCGCTTACGGGATTTTGATTTAGCTAGATTAGCACGACAAGCGAAGAACTTTAGTGGGGCGGAGATTGAACAGGTGATTATTGATGCCATGCATCGAGCTTATGGTACTTTGGTGAATGGACAACGGCGAGACTTTACCACAGAGGATATTGTGCGGGCGATAGAAGAAACAGTACCACTTGCTGCGATCGCACGGGAGCAAATTGAAGCGCTGAAACACTGGGCAGCCCAGGCGGGGGCGAGAACGGCGTCGAATGATAGTAAGTTGGTGGAGGAGTTAAAGCATTTTACCACACAGAAGGGGATTGGTCCCTTGGAAGTGGATTAATGATTGGTAAGTTCCTCTCAGCCATGCGTTGATGGCGCTCGCATCGCAACTACAAGCTGGGTTGCTCACGTTCCGATCGCCAAATCTGCCAGTATACGCCGATCCGCTCAACGAAGACTCCTGGTTTCTCTGCATAAATGCGCTGTCCTAAACAGTATGCTGACTGCTGCAATTGGAGTCGGCGGCGGTCAATTAAGCCAATTAGGGCGTCTAGTTGAGTGCGATCGCGCTTAGAGTTAGAGTACGCTGACAATGTTTTTAGGGATAGGGAAGCTGGGGGAGCTGGGGGAGCTGGGGAAGCAGAGGGAGCTGGGGAAGCTGGGGGAGCTGGGGAAGAAGGGGGGAGCTGGGGAAGAAGGGGGGAGGAACAATTCAATTAGACCTGAGCATCCTTGTAGTGCGGTAGTGCGAGCATCTTGCTCGCTACTCATACCCAATTTAAATGCATGACAGCTTATGGATCTTATCGTGTGCGATCGCGTCCGACTCAGCCTCTCTCTTGGGGATTATTTAGAAGGTTTGAGTGGCAATTTTCGCAGCTTACCACATAAGAGACTCGACTGTTCACTGGTTAAAACAATCGTTCCGTCGGGTAGTATGGCTCCGCCTAAATCGGCATCCGTCAAATCGGCATCACTCAAATCAGCGCCGCTTAAATCAGCTCCTCTCAGATTTGCCCCTCGTAGGTTAGCACAATGTAAATTTGCCCAAATCAAATCCGCTCGGCGTAAATTCGCCCCACATAAGTTGGCTCTGGTTAAGTTTGCCCGTGTCAACGTAGCTTTTTCTAAGACAATCCCTTCTAGGTTTGCCTGACTCAAGTTAATTCTCTGGAGATCTACGCCGTTTAACTCTAGGTTGCTGAGGTTAAATCCCCGATAATCCCGTTCGCCCGCCGCATACTCCTCCAGCAGGCGATCGGGTGCCATTCGTATTCGTTCTAGTTTCTTAAACAACTCTTGCTTTCTAGCTGACGCCGAGGATTGGTTTGGGTTAAGGATATTTCGATCAGAGGATTGCATAATCTTCTTTACCTGATAAATTCAATATAGTTAATCTTCAGGTATTTGGCTGGAGGATTAATTGAGAATAGTCCTAGTTTTCGGTGAATTTAATCTGCTTTAGAGGTAACTTAAACCACTATCCGGCGTGACTATAATGAGTTCTCCTTTGTGATCTACGTCTCTATTTTACTGCTATCGTAGCAAAAGCCAGAAGACTCCAAGGCAGAGAGAAGAAGGTTTATGACTTAGGGAACAGGGAAGGAGTCAAAAGGAATAGGAAAATGTTGTCGGGCAATTGTCTAGCTTTTTATCTTGCAGTTGTATTCCGCAAATAGGGCTTGCTGCATTACAGCAGATTTCAGGTTGATGAGGTACAGTCAATGACGATCAGCAAAAGCGCTGATAAACAGTAACTAACCCATCTGCATCTCCGACATTGCCGGGAAACAGTACCACAGGCAAATCCGAAAACTGAGGATGATCCGATGGAGTTCGCACGACAGAACAGCCAGGAATAATTTGACCCAGTAACCGGGCAGATCTTAAGTCTAATCCTGTACTTAAAACATCATTTGAAGTAATCCCGCCCTTACTAATTAAAAAGCCAATATCTTTGGGTAAATCTCGAACAATATCCATTAATAATGCCGAAACTGCTGCGCCAAAGTTTAACCGAGTTTGCACGTCTTTAAAGACCAATTCCTCACGACTGGTATAAATGACTGCTGTTTTATTGGAGTTGTAAATCTCGTTAACGGCGGCGACAACTTTGGCTAACAGTGCATCCCGTTGAGATGCTGACTCTTCGAGTAAATGAGCAACATCCACCTCAACGCCAACAATATCAGAGAGTTTCAGGAGTTGTTCAAGCTGTTGGGTGGTCTTTTTAACATGAGAACCCACCAACACGACTCCCGATTTCCCTCCTCTGACATACTGTGCCATATTCTCTGGCGGGACGGGTTGAGCGCCCAGACTCGCCAGAGAGGTTAAAATACTGGCAGCCGAGCGAAATAGGAACCGTTTCCCTTGGGCGGCGGCGCTGAGGACATCGGCGGCGAATTTATCTAAATCGGCTTGAGTTTCCCCATCAACCACACCACATTGATTCCCATTTAAGTTGAGGAGGCGTTCTAAACTTCCTTGGCGAATATCGGAGAGGACAAATCGTTCAACGTTTTCGGCTTTAATCCTTCCGTTGGTCTTTTCTTCCACATAATCGGGTAAATAGCTGTGGTGATAGCCAAATACCGAATCACGGGCAAATTCAGTTTCATGGACGGGTGTAGGGACACCATCCACCATCAGGTAATGAACACTGTCGCGGGTGACTCGTCCGCCTTCAAAGAATGCAGGAACTAAGAAATGAGCATCGAAGGGTCCCACTTCTTGGGCAATCACATCGGTTTCCACGGGATAATGTCCGCGTAGGGTGGAATCAGAGCGACTGACGACAAGAAAATCGTCGATTCCTTCAGTTTCTATGGCAATTTTTAGATTATGGCAAACCTCACAGGTGACTGTGGCGGCTTCCTCTGGGGTTAACGCCCGCGTATTCGTCAGGACAAAGAAAATCGGCGAAGCGTCGGCTAGTCCTAAGCGTAGCGTCTGCACATCCCAGCGCGTCAGCAGCAAGCAACTGTGAACGGTTTGGGAACCAGTGGGGTCATCATCCAAAACGATAATTTTGGGTTTGCTAGTCATGCTCTTGGTGTCCTGCGATCGGCAAGGGTCAATTTGTCCCTGAAATTCAGGGTATCAGGATCTTGGCGAGAAAGCACGAAGCAATGTAGAGACGTGCCATGGCACGTCTGGGAGATGGAAGGGAGTGAACTCAACACTGAATCAGGGCGGGTTTTGTTCTAAACGTTACTAAGCTGTCACGCATTTAAATTGGGAATGGGTAGCGAGCAAGATGCTCGCACTACAAGGATTTCGCAATTCTTGACATTATGGTTTAAATGCCGAACAGCTTATCAATGGCGACAAGAGAGTCCCTAAACCCGCCCCTACAGATCATGTCCTCGAAGGTCGTGAAGGGTCAACCAACACTCAACACGTTCCCATCAACCAATAGGTTGTCATTTCCCCTCTACCCTTAACCGCGATCGCACCTCGTTCCTGAAACTGGAATTTGTCCCGTAATCTCTGGTATGTCGTCTCTGTGACTTGTATTTTTCCCGGTTCTCCCGACGATTCCATGCGGGAGGCGACATTCACCGCATCTCCCCACAAGTCATAGATAAACTTCCTAATCCCAATCACCCCCGCCACGACTGATCCGGTATTAATTCCAATGCGAATTTGCAATGACTCACTGTGTTCGGCTTGAAACTGAGTAATCGCCTGCTGCATATCTAACGCCATCTGCGCGATCGCTTCTGCATGATCTCCCCTCGGCTGGGGTAATCCGCCAACCACCATATAAGCATCACCAATGGTTTTAATTTTCTCCAAACCATGACGTTCTGCCAACTGGTCAAATGTGGAAAACATCTGATTGAGTAAATTCACTAATTCAATCGGTTTTAACCGCGCCGATAACGGCGTAAACCCGACAATATCGGCAAACAGAATTGTCACATCATCAAAATTCTCCGCAATCGCTGATTGGTCTTGTTTCAGCCGTTCTGCAATTAGTTCTGGCAAAATATTCAGTAATAATTGTTCGGATTTTTCTTGTTCTAACCGTAATGCCACCTCTGCCTGTTTGCGATCGGTAATATCACGCGCCACCCAAATCACCGAATCATCGGAAAGTGGTGACAAATTCGCCGCAAACCAAATATCCTCTCCTCCCAGATTGATGCAATACTCGATATTTACCGTCGCTTGAGTTAACAACGCCTCTCGAATACTATTGAGAATAAAATCTACCTGACTGGCATCGAAATATTCCAACAGCGTTGTTCCTAATATATCCCCCGGAGATTTACACCATTTTCCTTTATTAGTAGGTGCTACCTTCAGACAACGACCCGATGCATCCACCACCAGAACCATATCCGTCATCGCGGCAAAAAGTGCCTTCATTTCTGCCTCGGCTTTCTTCTGCTGCATCACTGGACCCAACTGCGCCGATACGACAGACACCAACTCAATCCAATTTTCATCATTTTGGTGTTCTTCTGCCATAAAAAACACCAACACCGCTAAAACCGGGGCAGAGGTTTGAGGTTTTGCTGGGGCAACAATAGGTACAGCAAAGGCTGATTTTAACCCACAGTCGGTTGCCAATTTGAGTCGCAAGAAAACATCATCGGATTCAGTGGCAATATCACTAATCCATTCTGGTTCACCATGACACCAAACCCGTCCCGGTATTTCTTCTTCGGGTAAAAATGTTAGGGCTTCACTATACTCTCGGAATTGTTCTAGGGCGGTGATAACCTCTGGATCAAGTCCGGTCTGTTTGTAATACCAACGATGGCTACATTCTAATGCCATTCCGTCTGTCGCCGGAATCCAGACTTCGCCATAAATCCAGCCCGTAGTTTGACACACTTGATGCAGGGCAATTTCTAAAGCAGCTTGAAAATCGGGGGCGGCATTAATCGCTTGACTAATTGTCAGCAGTAACTCAACTCGTTGTTCAGCTTGTTTGCGTTCGGTGATATCATTAATTACCGCCAGTATGCATTCTTCTTCGCCAATTGTAATTAATTCTGCGGATAACAGTCCCGTTCTCACTTGACCTGATTTAGTATAAAAATTAAACTCTTGATCCCGAACAGCGCCTGTCTTTCGTAATAAGCTACGGATTCGGGTTCGTTCTTGGGATTCAACCCAAAAATTGAGTTCAATGGAGGTATGAGCAATCACATCCTCTAGGTCATATCCGGTAATCTTGAGAAAGCTTTCATTTACCTCAATAAACGTTCCCTCAGCCAGAGTGGTAATCGTAATTGGGTTCGGGGATGAGCGAAAGGCAAGAGCAAACTTTTCTTCAGACAGGCGTAAGGCTGCAGTGCGTTGCTCAACTCGTGACTCTAACTCGGCTTGATTTTTTTCTAGGGCGGTAAAGAAGGAGTATAATTGTTGACTCATTTGATTAAAGGATTGAGCTAAAATTTCGAGTTCATGCACCCGAACCGGAATTTTGCTATCGACTTTTACCTGTTGGTTAAATTTGCCCTGGGCAATTTTCGCCGCCGCTATGCTTAACTGGGTAATCGGCTGGGTAATCCATCTAGCGGTGAAGATTCCTAACCCAGTTGCCACAACAAACGCCGCAAAGCATAAGCTAATCGTGGTGCGGGTATTATCATGGATTTGTTCCATGAAATCCGCTTCCGGTATCGCCACCACAATCAGCCACTCTAAGCCGTGATTATCCTGGAAAGGGGTGACTTGTAAATAATAGCGATCGCGGTTTAGATTAAAGGATAGCTGTTGGGTTTGGTTAATCGGGTTTAAGGTATCAATATTTTGGTTTAAATACTGTGCCGTTAATTGAATTAAGGGATCACGGCTATGAGTAGCAAATAGGCGTTGGGTTTTATCGCCATCCTGAATAAATCGCTTTTCTGATGTGGAACTGGCAACCAGTAATCCAGATCGCTCAATAATAAACGCTTGTCCCGTTTGACCAATTCTTAAGCTGTTGAGAAATTTACTAATTTCAGATAGTAAAATATCAGTACCAACCACGCCTAATAATTGATCCTTGTCGCCAAATACGGGTTCAGCTAGGGTAATCCCTAACCGAGAATGGCTAAACATGACATAAATAGGACTCCAAACCGTTGCACCTTGAAAAGTAGCCTCTTGATACCAGGGACGGATACGAGGGTCATAATTGGCGCGACTATCTAACAGTTGCTTCCGATTTCCTTGGCTGTCGGTTGTGTAGGTATGAAAGTTATAATTGGTTGATTGATCGGCAACTTTCAGCAGTAAGTCCCTATCCTCGGTATAGCCTGCGCCAATATACTCTCCTTGCTCACTGCCAAACTGGATGGTATTAATAGACTGAGTAATCTGTATGAGTTGCCACAAATAGCGTTCACTGGGCTGATCCTGAGTCTGCACCTGACCCCGACGCACGGCATTGACGAGAACATGGTTGACCAGATCAGGCGTTTCGATGTAACTATCGACATGTTGTACAATGCGATCGCTAACCTCGGTCTGTAACTGCGTAACTAGATTGTCAACCGCCTGCTGTCCATTACGAAAGGAAAGATATCCAGTCAACCCTACCGCCGCAAAGATCTGGAGAAGAAAGGGAACCACCAGAACCACGCGCAATGGCATCTTTTGACTGCGTTTAGCGCCTTTGACAAGCTGACGGGTAATGGTTGGCAGTAACATGGGACAAGGAACACCTACATGAATAACACGGTATAAACTCGTCGATTTGACTAATCAGGTTTTCTGGCGTTGCATCATCAAAGCGAAAAGCTACTTCCTTTTGTACCAAAAACTTAAGTATCCCTAAAGTATCGCTAAAGTGGATAAATCTCTGTCTTCCTAGACAAATGCCAAGTTGGGACTCCTCGATTGATTTTTCTATAGGAATCCTATAGTATCTCTAATGGGTTGGGATGAAAATAATTCTTCCTGTAAAGAAAATACAGGACTCATTGACCGATTTCCGCACAATTCTGGGAAAATGGCAAAATTTACCCATACGGTGTAATACAGTTGCCACGAAAAAGCCCTGTCTTACCACTCTTCGGCTGTATTACGTGGAGATAAAAAATAGTTGTTACCCTAAAGGTTATGATGCAATAGGTAACAGGCAACAGGGAATACACTACACAATTTAAATGCGCCTTAGCTTATCTTCCCCAGCTTCCCCAGCTCCCCCAGCTCCCCCAGCTTCCTGTTCCCTTCACGTTTGTGCGGGCAAATAAACCGTAAATAAACTACCTTTGCCCAACTCACTCTCGACTTCAATCCTACCCTGATGAGCTTCTACGATCCGACGAGACAAGTATAATCCCAAACCACTCCCCGATCGCTTATGCTTTCCTTGGCGAAATCGCTTGAAAAGAGTGGCAAGATCTTCTGGACAAATACCTGATCCCGTATCTTGAATGGAAATTGCCACCAAAGGGGGTTGACCATCTGCCGAGTTTGTGGAATCCAATTCTAAACCTAAATTAACATCGACCGATCCTTGTTCCGTAAACTTGACCGCATTGCCAATTAGATTTGTGAAGACGCGACGAAGTTCGAGGCGATCGCCCATCACCAGATAATCGTCTGAATTATCTGAATTAGATGAATTAGCGCACTCTTCTACATTCAGCCTTAACGCTAATCCTTTTTCCTCAGCTAAGGGAGTCAGTTCTTGAACGACTTCCTTAATCATTTCCTGAGGATTTATTGAAACAAACGTTAACTCTTTAGATCCAGCATCGTGGCGATAAACTTCCAACACCGTATTCACCATCTGGACTAAATGTTGGTTGCTTTGTTGGATAGAAACCACGGCTTCTACCGCCGAATCTGGAATCTGTCCAAAGCTTCCCCGTTTCAATAAACTCAGCATCCGATCAGCCGCGACTAGGGGGGTTCGCAAATCGTGGGTGAGACGAGAGACGAAATCCTCTCGCTGACGCGCCAGTCGCACTTGTTCATCAATACTATGCTTAAGTCGCAGTAGCGATCGCACTCGCGCTAATAACTCGCCCACATCCACAGGTTTGCGAATAAAATCATCCGCCCCCGCATCGAGTCCTTCAATCGCACTTGACTGTTCATAAGCGGTGATCAGCAAAATTGGGATAAAGGGCAAACTGCTATTTTGACGAATCCGCCGAGTCACCTCATAGCCATCCATTTGTGGCATCATTACATCCAGCAAAATTAAATCAGGAGGTGATTTTTCAACGATTGCTAATGCGGAATATCCATCTTCAACTAAACTGAGGTCATATCCTTCAGTTTCTAAGATGGTTTGCATTAGGAATAAATTGTCTGGCGCATCATCAACTGCCAGAATCCGCTCTATTTTTGACTCAGGTAGATTCATTTTTCATCTAGTTATACTTGAAAAGCATCGTAACTCCAAAACATTTTAAAAGATTTAATTATAAGCAGGTACTTTAATTTCTGTCAACTTCCCCGAATAAGAAATATAACGCGGCAATTCGACGCGAAAAATTGACCCTTCTCCTACTTGACTTTCTACCGTAATCTTGCCCTGCATCAATTGAACTAAGGATTTGGTCATTGCTAATCCTAGCCCTGTACCGGGGTATTGGCGGGTTATGGTCTGATCAACTTGGCGGAAGGCGTCAAAGATATAGTCTAATTCGGCTTGAGACAGACCAATTCCCGTATCCTCAACGTCAATAATCAGTCGTTGCGATTCAACTTCGTATACATTGACCCAGATCGACCCGGATTTGGTAAATTTAACCGCATTCATGAGCAGGTGTTTTAAGACCTTGTGCAAACGAGAGCGATCGTTGATAACTGAGGTATTTTTGAGTTGGATTTTTATCGATAAATCTAACCCTTTCTGGAGTGCCAATGGACGAACATCATTAACAGTGGAATTGACCACTTGATCGATATTAAATTCTTCAGCCTTAAGTTCCAAAGCCCCGGCTTCAATTTGAGCAAAATCTAAGACTTCACTTAAGAGGGATAACAGATGGTTGCCATTTTTTAAGATACATTGTACCATCTTTAATTGTGATAATGTTAGTGATCCATGGCGTTGGAGTAGGAGCATTTGAGCAAAGCCGATAATCACATTCATCGGCGTCCGCAATTCATGGGATGTCGTAGCTAAAAACTGCGATTTAAGTTTAGAGAGTTCTTTTAATTTTAAATTTTGACGTTGAATTTGTTGCCGTTGTTGGGCTAATTCTTGATTTTGCCGGACTAGCTGTTCATTCGTCTGGCGCAACTGCTGATGAGCCAGTTCCACCTGCTGTTCTGCTTGGTAGATGCGAATCGCGTTTTGCAGAATCCGTCCTAAACTTGTCGGTGAAATCTTATCCTGAGACAGGTAGTCTGACGCCCCAGCTTTCATCAGCGCCACGGCGACTTGCTCATTACCGTGAGCGGTGATTACCACCAAGGGAATCTTGACGCCAGCCTTTCGCAAATCTTGCACCAGGCTTAATCCATCTTTGTCGGGGAGACAGTAATCCAGAAAGACACAGTCAAATGTCTCACGGTCAATGAGAGCGATCGCGCTATTATAGTCACAGGCTTCAACATAATTGATTGACAAGCCCGTGGCATCCAGAGCCTGACGCACAGCTAAGCGATCAATGTCCTCATCATCAACGAGCAGAATATTGAGCATTTCTTTCATCAACGAGCAGAACTGAAGGATTTCTTCATCACCAACGTCAGGATCAAGCTCACTGTTGTATCCCAGGGAGAATGGCAACTGGTGCGCCAATACTATTGCCCTAACGCACACACAACTGAATTAATGGAGGTTGCAGCTTGTTCTGGGAAGTGAGTTTGCCTAAGCTGGCATTGAAGATAGTCCAACCTTTGTCTTAGATTGTATGCTGATGGCTATGGTTTTCGTCTCAGTCCATAGGCATAATCACTAGAAAGTCTCTTGGCTGCCAAATTTTTGGCTCAATTGAAACGGCTTGATACTATTGATAGATGTACATCTGCCACGGATCTGCCATAGTGTTGATTATCTTTATTGCCGCGTCGCACTAGCGAGGGAAGAGTAATCGAGATGGATTAGGCTAGGCTGATTGAGTCAGAAACCCCTTTGGTTCCCAAACCCCTGCCCAAGCTGGCATACAAAACAATATATGATGAAAATTACCCAGATCCGAGAGAAGGAGTCAAACAGTCCTACATCTCTCAATGACCAAGATCAAACGAATTTGAGTTCTGAAACATTGATGGTGAGTCCTATGCGTGTCATCCTGATTGAAGACCATAACCTTACGCGGATGGGTTTACAAGCCGCTTTACAAGAACAGGATGGAATTGAAGTCGTCGGAGAAGCGGCAAATGCCACTCAAGGATTGAAGCTGCTAGAAAGCCTAAAACCCGATGTCGCTATTGTGGATATCGGTTTGCCGGATATGGATGGCATTGATTTGACTCGCAAGTTCAAGAGTAGCCATACAGATACCCAGGAGCCAGAAACAAGGGTTCTCATCTTAACCATGCATGATAGTGAAGATGCGGTACTGGCTGCTTTTGCGGCTGGAGCCGATTCCTATTGCATGAAGGATATTGAAATTGAACAGCTTGTCGAGGCGCTAGAAGTAACCCAGGAAGGGAACGCCTGGATTGATCCAGCGATTGCCAGTATTGTTTTACGACAGGTAAAACGAGATCCATCCTCTGAAATGGCGGCGAATCAAGATCGAACCGTCAAGATTGATGGGGTAGGTCCAGAGTACGAACAAGTCATCGAAGCCTATCCCTTAACTGAACGGGAATTAGAGGTACTTGAGTTAATTGTGGCAGGAGCAAGTAATGCCGCGATCGCGGAGAAGCTTTATATTACGGTAGGCACAGTAAAAACCCATGTTCGCAATATTCTGAATAAGCTCTGCGTTGATGACCGCACCCAAGCCGCAGTCCATGCACTCCGTTCTGGATTAATTACTTAGGGGTTGCTGAATACGTGTTGTGGTGAGGGTAGGGAACAGGGAACAATTTTCATCTAATTCCTGATACCGGATGCAGGATAATTCCCGATACCTGATACAGGGCGACCCGATAAAATTAATGGGTGAGTCGTGTTCATTTGTGCAGCGGGTCGCCCCTACGGTGTTTGTCCACAAATGACCAATGACAATCCCAGTCGTTAACTGTAATTTTATCCACCGAATTAACGTGATGAAGAAACTTTTTCCGGCTTCGGATCTTTGACCTTAGCTGGTAGGTAAAAACTAAACGTTGAGCCAACACCAACCTCACTTTCCACCTGAATATTACCGCCCATCATCTCACAGAACCGTTGGCAAATCGCTAATCCTAGACCCGTACCCCCGTACTTTTTCGTGGTAGAATCATCGGCTTGGACAAACGGCTGAAATATCTTGGCTGCCTGCTCTGGAGTCATACCAATACCCGTATCGGAGACCGAAAAAATAACCCAATCCGAGGTTTGGTCGTCATTCCCAGCATCAGGCATTGAAGCACTATCGAGGGTTGCCGATGAAACCACAGACAATTCCCCATTCACCAGTAGCATTTTAGCGTCCCGTTTCGAGTTACCATTTCCCTCATTTTCACTTTCACGAGTAACACTCAGTACAATCGTGCCGTTCTCCGTGAATTTGGCGGAGTTGCTAATTAGGTTTAATAGCAACTGCTTAACCTTAGTTCGGTCAGCATACATTGTGCCAAGGGACGCCGCGCCATGAACCTCTAGAGTATTCGTCTTTTTCTTGATTAGGGGTTGTACCGTCTTCTGAACTTCAACGATTAAAGTAGAGATATCAAAGCTTTCCAGATAGAGGCTCATCTTCCCGGCTTCAATTTTAGAAATGTCCAGAATATCGGTAATCAGATTCAAAAGATGGAGTCCAGAGTCGTAAATCTGCTGGAGATCCGGGACAAAATCAGTATACCCTAAATCCTCGGCATCCTCTCGCAGTAACTCACTTAAGCCGAGGATACCATTCAAAGGCGTTCTTAATTCATGACTCATACTAGCAAGAAAGGCACTCTTCGCCCGATTAGCCGCTTCTGCTTCTTCTTTTGCCTGTTGGAATTCAATTTGGACTAATTTCGCATCTGTAATATCCCGAACAATCGCTAAAACTTCCCGTTTACCACTAACCACCAACCGTGCTTCAAAATTCCGGCGCTGTTCCTCCACAAACAACTCATACTCAAAAATTTGAATATCTTGAGTCTTTAACGTTCGCTCGACATACTCTAAACATAATCGAGCCACCTCTTGGGGTAAAACATCAGAGACAGGTTGACCGACCCATGTTTCTGATGATTGTAGGTAAGACTCTCCTTTTGGGGCTTTAAAATCCAGAAAGATCCCATCGGGGCTAAACCGAAACATTAAGTCGGGAATCGCATTCAACAAAGCACTATTTTTCGCTTCACTTTGCCGCAAATCTTCAGTCTGGTGTTCCAAACTTTCGATTAAGTTTCGCAGTTGGTCGGTCATGCTATTAAAGGCACCCGCTAAAACCGCCAGTTCGTCATTGGTGTCAATCGCAATCTTCTGACTCAGATCCCCTTTCGCCAGATGCTGCGTGGCGGCGGTCATTTGCTTCAAGGGTTCGGTAATGGAACGGCTCAGAAGTAGTGCCACCAGCGTACCCACCATCGCCGCTGCCAGTCCCATGGCAATCCCTTCATTCCGCACGGCTGCCATCTTTGCCTTCAGCGGGGCTGTCGAAAGCCCAACCCTAACTGCCCCAAGCCGCTGACGCCCCAAAACGACGGCTTTACCCGCAAGGAGTTGGTCAGACTGCCATTTAAACACTGTTTCGTTGCTTTCTACCAGTTCTTGACCTAAGGGATCAGGTTTGACCCCATACGCTAAAACATTGCGGCTATAGGCATCTGCTAGCACCCGTCCATCTTTGTCATAAATCTGACCTGCCACTAATACCTTATCCTTGCCCAACTCTTCCATGAGTTCCTTCATATAAGACACATCGAGAAAGTAGAGCGAATCTTGGGTGGCGACGACTAAGGTATCCAGCAATAGGTCAGCCTGTTGTTCTAGTTCATCCCGAAAGGTTTCTTGCTGACGGCGTAGGGATAACATCGTGACGCTGGCGACTGCCACAATCACTAATGTGGTCATCGCCAACGTTATTTTGGTGGCTAGTGAACCTTTTTTTGGGTTGAATCTAGCCATTCCACTTATCTTCCTCCCCTTATTTCGATAACGGTTGCTTCCTGGCTGATACATCTGGGCAACTTGTCCTTTAACAGAGCATCTACCCCTTATTTTTTCTCCACCTGTTCATACAACTGGCGCATTTTATCGAGACTGGTTTCAACGGGAAACTCGTCAAACTTGGCGGTTTCCTCAAAGGTGGTGAGTACCTCTTTCCCTTCAGGTGTCTGATTCATTTCCATCAACACCGTCTTAATCTGTTGTACCAATTCCGGATCCATACCGGGTCTGACGATGACCAGATGGCGAGCGATTTTCTGGGTTTCAGCCAGAATTTTCAGCGCTTGGCGGCTTTCTGCGGGGATTTCTTCCAAGAATGAATAATCAGCCGCGCCAGCCGCGACTTCGCCACTCAATACCCATTGGATCGTATTTTCATCATCATTACTGTAAACATATCCCACCTCATCGGCGGCGACAGCTTCGTTTTGTGAGCCTTTTTCGACCATCTTCAAATCGGCGTCCAGCAGAGTATTCAGGGGTAAAAAATAGCCGGAGGTGGAGACGGGTTCCTCAAAGGCGAGCATTTTTCCTTTGAGATCGGCTAAGGAGTCAATCTCGCTTTCTGCCAAGGTAAAGATCACCCCATAATATTCACCCTTGCCATTCTTCCAGCGGCGCAGGATGGGTTCGGCTCCCGATTTATCGCTGACAATCATCGCGGGGTAGGGACTGTCAACGTAGATATCGACTTTGCCTTCTTTGAGCAGGCTTGCCATTGTATCTAAGTCAGGGGCAACTTTAACTTCACCCACACCAATGCCAAATTTTTCTAAGCGGGCGGCTAGGTAATCCGCCATGGGCTGGAAATTCTCTAGCTTGGCAGCGGCATTTTTGTTAACGTCGGCAAGGACAAGGGTTCCAGTAGCGGTGGATTGAGGGGTTGGCGTCGATGTTGGCGTTTGTGATAAGCTGTTCTCTTCGGTAGAACCACAACTTACGAGGGTGGTGAACAAGCCCAGCAGGACAACCTCTTTCAAAAATTTTGGCAACATTTGTTTAAACTCTCAATAATCACAAATTGTCGTTGATAACCGTGCAGTTGCTTCGCCTCAGCTTTTCTTGTCTGTTTAGACTCGAAAGGCGTCTCCAGTTTCCAGGTATGGGGATACCTCTTTGCCTTTAAGATTATTTTGTCGGTTTGCTGGATACATATCAAATTTTGACAAATTTGTTCATAAAGTTTCCGTGAAGTTTTTTCGGGTTTTTGTTAAAGAGTTGATGAACCTGTCCCAGAACTCTTTTTTATTGGTGTAAGACCATGCTAAATAAGGAGTGGATAACTAGGTAGTTTGACTCGACTTATAACGTTAATTTTTGTGAACAAATTACTCTGTAGCGCTGGGTAGGAATTGTGCATTGGTCGTTCTGTCCCTGGCAAACAAACGGTGTTCATTTAGCTTTAATGTGTTAAGTAATGTAAAAACATCAGCCATTCTTACCCCAATCAGCGGCAATATTGCTTTACAAAACGTAACTTCTTGGGGTTAATTAACAGTTAATTATACCCACCCTCTTACGTATCGCTATCGACTCTATCCGAATCAGGAGATTCATCACCCATGTCTAGGCGTCACAATTCACTCATTCATCGAATGCCGAGTATAGTTCAGTCAACCCTACAGTCAGCCGTTTTACTCGGTATGGTGGCTACACCAGCCGCCGCGATTAATCTCAACCTGACACCCATCGGTTCATTCTCGACAAAGATTTTCGCGAACAACACAGCAGAACAAACGGCGTATGATCCGATCACTCAACGGTTGTTTGTGACCAGTTCCGGTCAACAGCAGATTAATATTCTTGATATTAGCAATCCGACGAATCCGTCGTCGTCGTTGTTTGAGCCCATCAACGTTTCTGAATTTGGGTCAGAATTTGGGTCACCTAACAGCGTCAGCTATAGCAATGGCATATTTGCTGTCTCTGTCACCAATGAGATGCCGCAAAATCCCGGTTTTGTGTTGTTCTTCGACGCAGACGGTAATTCCATACATGACCCCGTTTCGGTTGGTTCAGTACCGGACTCGCTAACCTTCACCCCAGATGGCACCAAGATTATTGTGGCAAATGAAGGGGAGTTGAGTGATGATTACTCAGAAGATCCCCAGGGTTCGGTCAGTATTATTGATTTGGCAACGTTTAATGTAACCACAGCTAACTTTGATGGTGTTTCCATCCCAGCCAACGTTCGCCTGTTTGGACCTAACAAGGATAACCCCTCTCAAAACCTGGAACCGGAATTTGTTACAGTGTCCCAGGATTCTCAAAAAGCTTATGTCACCCTGCAAGAAAATAATGCGATCGCGGTGGTTGATATCGCCAGTGGTCAGGTAGAGAAAGTGATTGGGTTAGGTTTCAAAGATTATAGCGTGCCACCGAATGCCTTAGACGCCAGTGATGAAGACGGTGCGATCAACATCACCAATTACAACAACCTGTTCGGGATGTTCCAACCTGACGGAATTGCCTCCTATATCGTAGATGGCACAACCTATCTAGTGACCGCAAACGAAGGTGACAGCCGGGATTTTGACTTTTTTAGTGAAGAGGTGAGGGTAGGCGACTTACTGCTTGACCCAGAGGCTTTCCCCAATGCCGAACAACTGCAACAAGACGAAAATCTAGGTCGTTTAAAAGTGACTAACACTCTAGGGGATACAGACGGCGATGGGGATTTTGACGAACTGTATACCTTTGGCGGACGTTCATTCTCGATTTTTGATACAGACGGCGAACTCATATTCGACAGTGGGGATGCGTTTGAACAAATTACGGCGGAGTTTCTCCCAGAGTTGTTCAACTCCGACGACGAACTCAACCTATTTGATGATCGCAGTGATGATAAAGGACCTGAACCTCAAGCGGTGACGATTGCGGAACTCTTGGGTCGCACCATTGCCTTTATTGGTTTGGAACGCATCGGTGGCATTATCAGTTATGACATTACTGATCCGTTTAACCCCTTCTTCCTGGATTATGTCAACAACCGCGACTTCTCCGTTGATTTTAACTTAAATGAAGAAGGAGACCCTGATCCGACAGCCGAACAGCTAGCCGCCGTCGGTGATTTGGGGCTAGAAGGGTTGCTGTTTATTGGCGCTAACGAGAGTCCCAATGGTAATCCCTTGGTGGTTACCGCCAATGAAACCAGTGGAACCTTGAGTGTCTTTGAAGTTGAAAGCGTACCCGAACCCAGTTCTGTCTTGGGTTTGTTAATGTTTAGTTCCCTAGGCTGGGTTGGATTAAAACGCAAGCGCCCCCACTAATACCGAGTTGCGCTCAAACATAGTAGATAGGAAAAGCAGGGGGAGCCGGGGGAGCAGGGGAAGCAGGGGGAGCAGGGGAAGCCGGGGAAGCAGGGGGAGCAGGGGAAGCAGGGGGAGCAGGGGGAGGGAAAGTTATATCTTTGAATGCAACTTGGTATAAATCCTAAGGATGGGGGAATTTAAACCAATAGCGGTTGGGGTATGAGTCCCCCGAATTAATTTGGGTGTAGAGACGTAGCAGGCTACGTCTCTACATCTTCGGATAATCATAAATACTGATTTAGACAGAGTTAATTTATTTAATTAGATAGAAGCGAGGAGTTACAGTAAATTGATAGTCTGAACTTAATAGAGACATAGACACAATAAAGATTACATTAAGTAAGGAGAGAATTCTATGAATATTATTGCTTGGCTCGTATTAGGTTTAATTGCAGGCGCGATCGCTAAACTCATTTATCCCGGACATCAAGGCGGCGGAATCTTTGCCACCATTGGCTTAGGGATTCTCGGTGCTTTAGTCGGAGGGTTTCTGGGTAAACTCTTGTTAGGCTCGTCCGGAGCCGCCGCCGCCGCGTCAGGCGCTCTGAGTATTGGCAGTATTATCTTTGCCATTCTCGGTGCCTTGCTGTTGATCTTCATCTGGGGTTTAGTCACTCAGAAATCCGCATAATAAGGCAGAAGGCAGAAGGCAGAAGACCTTAATATCTGCTTTTTGCCTAAGCTGTTCGGCATTTAAACCTTAATATCAATAATGGGGAAATCCTTGTAGTGCGTTAAGCGAAGCCATGCCGCAGGCTTTGCATCTTGCTCGCTACTAATACCCAATTTAAATGCATGACAGCCTATTTTATAGGGGTAGGGGGAAAAGACACACTGCACGAATAAACTGATGTGCAGGAAA
This sequence comes from Coleofasciculus chthonoplastes PCC 7420, assembly GCF_000155555.1. Classification (GTDB taxonomy): domain Bacteria; phylum Cyanobacteriota; class Cyanobacteriia; order Cyanobacteriales; family Coleofasciculaceae; genus Coleofasciculus; species Coleofasciculus chthonoplastes_A. The sequence continues at coordinate 48,525 of NZ_DS989848.1, read as the reverse complement.
ATTATGTAGTTGTCTATTCCCTCAACCTTACGAATGACGTAGCTTGCTTCTCGCTCCCTTGAGTATGACGAATGACAAATGACGATCCCCACCTACTTATTTTGCCAAATCTGCCAGACTGCGCCAACCGAAGCACCAACGCCTGCTAATAAACCCATTCCCATTCCTTCGACCGTTTTAACCATGGGATCTTGCAACAAGCACTCATCGGTCGGTGTCGCAACACCTAAACACTGATTCAGTTCCGCTTGAGCAGCAGTTCCTCCCACAACAAGACCCACCGCACTACAACTCACGATAAATAGGCAAAGGCGAATGATTTTTCTATCCATCGATAGAGACACTATTAGATAATTTGCCCTATCCTAACCTACCTAAGGGATTATTGGAAACCTTTGGTGGCTTTCTTTTTCCGCTTACCTTTAGACTTGGATTTGTGAACCTCAGCGACAGCCGACTCAAACAGATTGTGCAAATGCAGGGGAACGCTAGCAATTTCTGGGAGTTCCGGTTCTAGGGGTTTATGAAACTCTTGGTGAAGGGTGGGTTCTAAATCCTGCTTGAGATTAAAATCTGGACGATCTAATACCGTTTGTAGTACCTTCTCCAGTTGAGTGGGATACTCCTCGGCTAGCTGTTGCCAGATAAACAAGTTAATCTGAGGATCATTTAAGTATTTGTGGACTCGTTGTTCAGCATTGGGATAAGTTTGCCAGTCTTCGGATGCTAGCATCTCCTGAAACTTAGAGTAACTGGGAAGAAACATCTGACCCCAACGGGGATGAGAAAAAACAGTCACCTGTTCAGCGTTGCGGATATCGTCCGGTAAATCTACCTTAGGCGTCACCATAGGAGAGTTGGTGGAGTTGTCCAACATATTGCTAACCGCGTTGGCGTCTGCGCCTGCTTCTACCGCCGCTGATTTAACGTCCTCCTCATCCGTACCCGAATCTTGAATCATCTCTTTGAGGGATTTCGATGGATCAATCCCAGCCGCCGCTAGACGTTCTTGGGTCATTTTATCCCGCAGTTGAGCCAATTTTTGATTAAGCTGGTATCCAGGGAGGGTAACGCGATCGCGTCCAAAGAAGTCTACAAATGACTGATGATAAGTCGCTACAGAGTCCCAAGCCTGTTCTAACAGTTCCGGCGCATCACGGTAAAGGGCATTTTTGTAGTTGTTCTTGAATTCCCCAATGGCTACGGCTAGCTTGGGCTGACTCAAGCGCCCTTTGGAAATAATCGGACTAGAAATCATCCAGTAGGTATCGGTGACAGGGGTGAGGCGAGTGAGTAAGATTTCCCCAACCTTAAACCGCCGCATCTGGTCTATAGTTGTGGGATGAGTGGGTTTGACGGTGTAATGCTTATCGGTGAGCCAATTTTTCAGTTCAAAGCCATCGGGGAGGATGTGGGTAAGTTCAAACAAGCCAATAAAGCTATCTCGCCAGCGGTTTAACAACGTGCGATCGCTGGGTGTTAAATTAGGATGGTGTTCTAGGAACAGATCCAAAGGCGTCTGATTTTCCACGTCACCCTCAGTTAAGAAGGTATCAATCACCAAGTTGCGCTGGTTGATATCGTAGGGTTCTCGCGTCAACTGATCCGCCGCATAGCTTTCCAAGGCGACGGCTAACTCTCCGTCTGCTTCCAGTACGAAGTTGGTTAGGGCTTGTTTCAGATCTTTGGCTTGTTCTAGAATTGCATCCACAGAGGCTTGCTCACTGATCAACTCTATTAGGGTACAGCAATCAAGACATGAATGCCTCTGTTATTGGGAATAAAATCAATTTAAGATTGATCCAGATCCAATATTTCGATTAATCAAGATCGTTAATAATGACTCATTCTACTGACATTGCCACATTAGCCCGTTGGATGGCGGCTGACTTTAGTAACCAACAACAGGCTTTTGATAATCCGCCCTTTTATGCCCATATCCGGGTGTTTATGCGTCCCCTCCCCGCGTCACTCCTGGATGGCGTCAGTTTCTTTGTCGAACAGGCGTATGACTATCTTCTCAACGCCCCTTACCGCTTACGGGTGTTGAAATTAATGGTGGTTGGCGATCATATTGAAATTGAAAATTACACCGTTAAAGAACCCGAAAAATTTTACGGTGCCTCTCGTGATCTTAACCGCCTGCAAACCCTAACCACCGATCAGCTAGATAAACTTCCTGGTTGTAATATGATTGTCGAATGGACAGGGAAAAGCTTTCAAGGACACGTTGAACCGGGCAAAGCCTGTAAGGTTTTCCGCAAAGGCAAAGAAACCTATCTAGATAGTACATTCGAAATTGACGAAAATCAGTTTATCAGTTTAGATAGGGGACGCGATCCCGTAACCGATGAGCATATTTGGGGTTCTATTGCGGGTCCTTTTTACTTTGTCCGTCGGGCTAGTTTTGCCGATGAAGTGACAGTTTAAGCAATGGGTTAAATCTGAGGTTGAATATCGCTGATTTAAAATCTGATAAATAGAGGTGGGGACACGGCATTGTCGTGTCCTTATAGAGATCAGGTTGAACTGTATCATTTAATTTCTAAAATTAGCTGATCGCAAATCCCTCGACTACGATAGACAGTAGGATCTAATCCGCGATCGCACCAGCCGATCTCAGTTTTTCCACCGTTTGATGATCCACGCATCAAGAACCCAAAAATCACCTGTCCGGAGGATGCCATGACTACCGCCATTTCTCTTGTCATCACTACTTATAACCGAGAACGTTATCTCGGCGCGGCGATTGACAGCATATTGGCACAAACTTGGGGAGATTTTGAGGTGATTGTGTGGGATGATGGGTCAACGGATGGATCAGTTGCGATCGCCCAAGACTATGCTAAACGTGATCCACGAGTCCGAGTTATCGCGGCTGAACATCAAGGACGAGGTATTTCCCTCAAATGTGCGATCGCCCAAACCACGGGTTCCTATATCGGTTGGGTGGATAGCGATGATTGGTTAGCCCCTACAGCGCTTGCGGAAACCGCTGCGATTCTGGATACTCAGCCAGATGTAGGGATGGTTTACACCGACTACCAGGTAATCAATGAAAGCGGTAACGTGACAGGTTATGGCAGTCGATGTCGTATTCCCTTCTCTAAAAAAGGAATGCTACAAAAATTTATGACCTTTCACTTCCGGTTAATCCGTCGTTCCGTCTATGACCAAGTGGGGGGAATTGATGAGTTATTTTACTATGTTGAAGACTACGATCTATCCTTACGGCTTTCTGAACTAACAGACGTATACCACCTTAAAAAGCCGCTCTATTATTATCGCAATCATTCAGACAGTATATGTTATCAACACTCCCTTGAGCAACGTCTGCAAGCCCGTAAAGCTGTTGCTTGGGCGATCGCCCGTCGGAGTTCAAGCAACCAATCAGACTTATCCTCACAACCAGCCTGTATCCGTCCAATTCGCAAAGTGTTGAAACAGATAGTATCATTCGCGGCACTTCCCCTCATAGCTGCTATAAACCTTATGCCAGCACAGGCACAAATTACACCATCAGCAGATGGTACAGGAACTCAGGTTACACCAATAGGCGATCGCATCGATATCACGGGCGGTCAATTATCGGGAGATGGGGCAAATCTTTTCCACAGTTTTAGTCAATTTGGATTAGACAGCGAACAAATTGCTAATTTTCTTTCTCAACCCTCAATTCAAAACATACTAGGGCGAGTCAATGGCGGATATCCTTCAATCATTAATGGTTTAATTCAAGTCACAGGCGGTAACTCCAATTTATTTTTAATGAATCCTTCGGGTATCGTATTTGGGGCTAACGCTAGTCTGAATGTTCCGGCTGATTTTACGGCAACAACGGCTACAGGAATTGGTTTTGATGGGGGTTGGTTTAACGCTGTAGGTTCAACTAATTATATCAACCTTGTCGGTAATCCCAATGCCTTTGAGTTTGCCACCTCACAGCCTGGAAGTATCGTTAATGCGGGTAATTTAGCTGTATCTGAAGGGCAGACACTCTCCCTAGTTGGAGGAAATGTGATCAATACAGGGACAATGGAAGCGACTGCTGGCACAATTACCATTGCGGCAGTTCCTGGAACCAGCCGTTTGCGTCTGACGCAAACAGGACAAGTGTTAAGTTTGGAGGTATCCGCAAATAACCTTAACTCTATCACACCATTACTGTTGCCGGAATTACTCACAGGGAGTAATGAGGAAACGGGTTTAACGGTTAATGAAGATAACACGGCACAAACTGCCGCAGGTACGGTAATTCCTCAGCAACCAGGAACCGCAATTGTATCGGGAACAGTGGATACTTCCGCTGACTCAGTGGGTGGAAATATAGATATTTTCGGAACTGTTATCGGTTTAATTGATCAAGCTCAAATTAATGTTTCGGGTGACACAGGTGGAGGTGAAATCCGAGTGGGTGGCGAGTATAAAGGACAAGGTACGGTTCCGACGGCTGACACAACTGTCGTCGGTAATCAAGTTAGTATTAACGCTGATGCCAGAGTGAATGGAAATGGCGGGCGTGTTATTGTTTGGTCAGATAATTTTACCCGCTTCTCTGGGACAATCACAGCGCGAGGGGGTACAGAAAACGGGAATGGTGGGTTTGTAGAGACATCCGGGAAAAACGTGTTGGAATCTATTGGTGGAACAGTAAATACTAGTGCCGCTAATGGTTTACCTGGGAGTTGGTTACTTGATCCTTGGAATGTCACCATTACAGATGATGCTCCTACTGGTACTTTTACGGGTGGAATTTTTACGCCTTCTGCTGAATCTCAAATCAATGTCAATGATATAGTCAATGCTCTCAATGGCGGCACTGATGTCACGATTACAACAGCAGGAGAGGAAGGAAATGAAGGAAATCAGGAAGGCACTATTACAGTAAACGCTGCCCTTGATATCTCTTTGAATGCTGGAAATACGACGTTAAGTTTAGAAGCTGATAATGATATTATCGTAAATGCTCCTATCAGTAACATCAGTGATATTTATATCCTAGATTTGTTCTTCCAAGCTGGTAATAACATTGATGTTAACGCTGACATTAGCACTGCGGGCGGTAGCATTGACTTTACAAGTAACAGTGGGACGATTAATACCAGTGGAGTAACTCTCGACTCTAGCTCAAGTTTTACGGATGGGGGGGCGATAAACCTCTTGGCTCCTATAGGGATTACGACAGGAGAAATTAATTCGACTTCAACGTGGGCTGGCTCTTCCACGGTTGGTGGAGCGGTTAACATAACCTCCAACGGCGATATTATTACTGGTGCGATTAATTCATTTTTTGAGGCTAATAATTTTTATGGTTCTGAAGGAGGGGCAGTCAACGTAGAAGCAGGAGGAAATATTCAGACAGGTGAAATTAATGCCTCTTCGATTAATGAAGCATTCGACAACATAGGAGATGAAAATTCCCAAGGGGGTGCAGTCGAGTTAGTTGCATCAGGCACTATTACAACAGATGGAATTAATACGTCAGGTAGCAGCAATGGTGAACTGAATAGTATAGGTGGTTCAATAACCATTGAAACTGAAAGTGATATCAATGTCACAGGCATAATTAATTCCTCAGCATCGTCTTCAGCGTTTGCTATTGAAAGTTCTGTGACTTCGGGTTCTGCAACTGGAGGATTAGTGAGCCTAAATTCCGCAACAGGTTCTATAAATACAAATACTATCAATTCCTCTGCATTGTCTTCGGCTTTTAGTAGTGCAGGTGTGGTTACTTCGAGTTTTGCAACTGGAGGTGAAGTCAACTTCAATGCTACTGAAGCTATTCAAACAGGATCAATTGATACAACGGCATCTTCTTTCGCTTCAGATGAAACCGGAACGGCAACAGGTAATTCAGTAACCTTAGAGGGAAGTAGCATTGTATTTGAGAGTATCGACACCTCAGCGTTTTCTGACTTAGCCGATGGAATCGGAGGTAATGTTAGCATCACCGCCAATGGAATTCCCGATGGTTTAGTCAGGGGTGTGGGGACAATTTCAGAAACGGATATCACGATTAAAACCGAAGGAAATACTGAGTCGGGTATAGTAGACATTACTCATAATGGTGGAATTGATAATGAGTTATTTACGGTAGGAGATGCCAGTATCAATGGAACAGCAGGTGGAATTAATGCGGGTGAAAGTAGTACAATTCTCCCCGATCAAGAAATTCCATCTCCAGGTACTCTGATACCAGAAACGATAACCTCATCTCAGGGCAATATTAATATTACGTTTGTCAATCAATCTCCAAGTTTAACTGCTGATGTATCATTGCCAACGACAGAAACCAATGAATCGATTACATTTACATTGTCGGATTTAGATATAGAAGTGGCAGATGCAAATGGTGATAATACCACGATCCAAATTAGCGAAATTACTGCCGGAACGCTAACGCTAGAAGATGGGACACCAGTGACTTCGGAAACAGAACTATCCGTCGATGATGTGTTGGTATATACCCCGCCAACAGATGAGACAGGGGATATTTCAGCGTTTACTATTATAGGGAGCGATCGCGTGTCCTTCTCTGAACCGCAACAGGTGAGCATTAACGTCACCGAGCCACCACCAACACCGATACCGACACCAACACCGATACCGACACCAACACCGATACCGACACCAACACTGACGCCACCAGCAACTGCTCTAACCCAAAATCAAGTAGAAGAAGAAATCGAATCGTTCTCGGTTGTTCAACCCATCGCATCCAATCGCGTAAGTACCCCGATCAAAAGCGAGACAGAAGCGCGTCAAATTCTGAGTGAAATTGAACAAGCAACTGGGGAAAAACCCGCACTCATTTATGTCAGCTTTGCGCCAACTGAAATCTCAAAAAACACCAACTATATCGGATTAGAAACAAATAATACCGAGGCGTTTGATAACTACCTCAATCGCTCCGGTCCCCATGTTACAATTACTCCCCAAGAGAGTGATCAATTAGAACTGCTGATCATCTCCGCCGAGGAACCCCCGATACGGCGACGCATCGCTGGAGTCACCCGTGGACAAGTCCTAGAAGTCGCTCAGGAATTTCGCCGCAACGTCACCAATGTCAGGATTCCCCGTGACTATATCACTCCAGGACAACAACTTTATCAATGGCTTGTTGCTCCCCTAGAAGAAAATCTACAAACCCAAGAGATTGATAACCTCGCCTTCATCATGGACGAGGGATTACGTTCTTTACCTGTAGCCGCACTCCATGATGGCGAAGGATTTCTGATCGAACGTTATAGCGTTGGTTTGATGCCCAGTCTATCGCTAACCGATACTCGTTATGTGGATATTCGCAATGTTGGTGTCCTCGCCATGGGTGCTGATACATTCCAGGATCTGAACCCCTTACCTGCTGTACCCTTAGAATTATCCGCGATCGCAGGTCCGCTGTGGCAAGGTAAGGCATTTCTTAACCAAGAGTTTACCTTAGAAAATCTCCAGAAAATCCGCTCATCTCAACCCTTTGGAATTGTCCACTTAGCCACTCATGGCGAGTTTCAATCGGGGAAGGCGTCTAACTCCTATATCCAGTTATGGAACCAGAAACTCAGATTAGATCAATTGCGGCAACTCGGATTAAACAATCCTCCCACAGAACTATTAGTCCTCAGTGCTTGTCGCACCGCCTTAGGTGATAGAGAAGCCGAATTAGGGTTTGCTGGGTTAGCCATACAAGCTGGGGTGAAGTCCGCCTTAGGAAGCCTCTGGTATGTTAGTGATGCGGGTACTCTGGGATTCATGACCAGCTTTTATGACCATTTGCAACAAGCACCAATTAAAGCCGAAGCCCTACGCCAAACTCAACTGGCGATGCTTAACGGTGAAGTCCGATTAGAGGACAAACAGTTAATCGCGGGGGATATACAGATTCCCTTAAACCCCGAACTCGCCCAAACGCCAGACCAAGATTTTACCCATCCTTACTACTGGAGTGCTTTAACCCTGGTGGGTAGTCCTTGGTAGTAGTGGCGTAGCCCATCTCAGCAAGATGAATTAACCGCTTCTAAAAACCTAGACAAACCTACCCATTAGTAATTCTGCCTTGGTATAAGTCCACGGTGTAACTTTTGGTCGATAACCGTTAACGCTTGCGCTTGGCTGATACCCGGCATTGTTGCTCGATATCAGCCTTAACCAACGGTTCCCAGTTAGAGACACTATAGTAATCGTGTCTACGATTGACTACAGGGCATCGACCAATAAAATTATTAAATTGATATAGAGCGCTCCATACGTGCTTTCTCGGATTCACTCCGAGATAGGCGGACACAGAGCGCGGCAATCGCTCACTCAAATTCATTCCTCTTCTGGCAATTGCTAGGGCAGCTGCCACATCAGATGATAGTCCATACATCCGACTATATTTAACACAGCCTATCAAACTCGTGTAAGCTGGATTGCACAACTTTATAGTTATTCCTCGGTTGGATAAAATCGATGACAAAATCTGATAAAAACGACTGTATGCCCAGGCAGAAAGCATTCTAGCATATTTTTTCCCACGCTCTCTTAATTGAGCTTTCTTGGTGGAAAAATCCAAGCTTTCGCACAGAACGGGGCAGGCAAAATTCCTGGCTAAAGCTGCCAATTTCAAACAAACATCGACAAGTTGAGCATCTTGTTTACCTTTGGGTAAACCCGTCTGAAAAGGAATAGTTCCCCCGGCTCTTAAATTTCCTTGACCATCAACATAAGCCCAACCGATAGAACTAGGATTTAGATCGATACCCAGGGCACCATACTGAATCTCTCTACTAACCTTCTCCACCGCGGCGGGCGTGAATTGAACAGCGACAACCCATCGATTATCCTTTCTATAGAAGTGCCATGTTTTCGCCCCACTATTGGGTAATCTATTAATTTTTCTTGAGAAGCTGCCAATTTTTGATGTGACATATTTCCCAAATTTGGCTTCCAGACAATTGGGGACTCTCAATTTGAGAGTGTCCCCAGACCATTGACAAGTTTGATTCCCATAACTTTCATCCTTGGAGCCAACAATAAAGACTGACCCTCTGGATACCTTTACTCTAATTTTCGCCCTCAATAGATGTTTAATTTGATTTTGAAGTCGGTGGATATATCGCTTTTTCTGATGCAAACCTTGACGCAAATGATGCCAGTTAGTTTTTCTCGTCTTGAGGTTTGATGATAAGGGAAAATTGCAGCCATTTTTGGAGGATTGCCAGTTCTTTTTCCCATAGAACTTCCGAGCTAAATTAATTTTCTTTGTGGCTCTGGCTACCCAATCTTTCCCTGACTGAACTCGTGATTTTAATTGCTTTATCTGTCTTTTTCTACAATATGTAGCTGAGGCAGTTTTTCCTTTAGCTAATGAAATTACTCCGTTAGCATAACGCTTACTGATTCCGTATTTCTCTTGCATAAGACTATTCCAACTGGATTGATTAAATTTTATTTCTTTATTTAATAAATGGTTAACGGTTTCAACTGTTGCTTGATAGAATATATCGGACAATGACGTTAAAAACATCTCCAAGTCGGTGAAACCGATGGGGTTAAGTTCATCGGCGGGAGTTGGCAAGCCCTTGCAATAAGTTATCGTCGTCATAGCTTTTTGGCTACCTCCCTCAGTTCGGTCACTATTTTTTTTGTGCTTATGACTTCGACTTCCATACAGTCCTTTCTTTTTGTAGTTCATGCCACTACCGAGATCTTGAATAATCTCAAATTCCCATCCCTGTTTGGCACAGTAGCTTTCCAATACTAAAACCTGTCTATTTAGATCGTCTTTTTGGTCATGACTAGATACTCTAGCATAACCAACGGTTAATGCGTTACCCGATTTATTACCAATTAAGTCAGCAATATCGTATCGACGATGACCACCAGCCGTCCGAGAAGATCGTATGAGAGCCGTTGAGTTCCCATCGATGCAACGTGCAAGACCGTCACACCTAGTAGAGTAGCTGCTTCTTGGGGAGTTAAACTAGACATTCCTGTATTATATCATAAAAAATGTCTAGTTATGTCAATGATTGTCTAGATATTTACGGACTGTTAGTTAACCCTTAGCCCAGAAACCGTAGGGGTGCACAGACGTGCGCCCGATTTAACCATAAAATCTATTCCCCAATTTTTGCAGTTGGCTGACTGGCAGAATAAATGCTAAGACTGATACGGTAGACTGACAAAAAAACATGGGCAGAAAAATTGTCGGAATGATTAGCAGTTATCGTGGGCTGAATCAAGCGGACTGGCTATGGCAACAAACGCCAAACCCTTGTGGAGTCTGGGATAACATCCAAATGCTCTCCCAAGCCCCTGAGCCTGATTTTCTGCTCATGTACCAGTATTCGTTTCCCAAGTCTAGCGCCCAACTCCCTTGGTGGCAACGTTTGCGCCAAAAAAAGACCTCAAAACCTGATGTCGCTTCCCAGTTACGCGGCGTTCCCAAAGAGCGGATAATCTACTTATTACGAGAACCGCCCCTGGAAAAAGTGGTTCAAAACCACAAGGCAAATTACGAAGCCGCGAAAAACTATTGCGGTTACATTTCCGGACCCGATGATTTTGCCCCAACCCCTGATTATATGCCCGCGATTTGGTATCACGCCAACTCCTTCCGAGAATTAAATGAAATGATACCGCCGGAAAAAATACACGCTTGTAGTTGGATCACCTCTGGAATCGATCGCACTCCTGAACATCGTAGACGTTTAGCCTTCTTGAAGTCATTACGAGAGAGTGGGTCTGAGTTTGACCTGTATGGGCGTAGATTACCCGACTGGGCGCAGGCAAAGGGTACCCTGAAAAACAAATGGCATGGCATGGCACCTTACTACTATAATTTAGCGATCGAAAACTATGCCGGGAATGATTGGTATGTCAGCGAAAAACTCTGGGATGCTCTACTCGCCTGGTGTTTACCCATTTACTACGGCGGTTCGGCGGCGGATAAATTACTGCCACCCGGCAGCTTTTTGCGACTCCCTAGCTTAGATGAGCAGGGCATCGCTTATATTAAAGAAGTAACCTCAACCCCGGATGCTTGGTATGAAGCCAAGGACGCGATCGCACAAGCCCGACAAATCATCCTACACAAACTCAATCTCCTAAACTGGTTATCTGATTTTGTCGCTAAATTCGATTAAACATCATGGACGGAATTTGTACCCTAGCCAGTGACCCAGTTTACGACCAACTGGTTGCCTTACTCAACAGTATTGAGGCAATTGTTGGGTCACAAATGCCTGTCTGTGTCTATCCCTACAACGACAACACGACAAAAATTGCCGCTGAAATTGCCCGTCGTCCCAACGTCCAACTCTATGATAATCTTGAGTCCATCCAGCGCTGGGATCAGTTCGCTCAAAAGGCTTGGGATAGTCATCTCACCGCCCACCAACGTTGGCGTCAAATTGGCAGTAGCGGTTATCATCGATTCGGCACTCATCGGCGTTACTGTGCCTTTGATGCACCCTTTGATCGCTTCCTGTACATGGATGCGGATACATTACTGATGTCGCCTGTTGAGTTTATCTTGGCTAAACTCCAGGATAATGACTGTGTAGTTTATGACTTTCAGCACAAAGATTTAACTCATGTATACAATATTGATTCACCCAAGCTAACTGAACTCTTCCCCCCTGAAAGACTGAAAACAAAAATATTTTGTTCTGGCTTTTATGCGTCGAAACAAGGTTTATTTGATCAAGAACGACGAAACTGGCTCATTGAGCAACTCGAAGCCGGAGATGCCGAAGTTCTTTATTCCATGGCACCGGATCAAACGCTCCTCAACTACATGATGATGCGACCGAATTTATCAATCTATAACTTTGCTTTAGAGTTACCCCAAGCCCAAAGAACAGGATGTTGTGTAACTTCAGCACATTTTCAGGAAAAAGACCATATTCTGTATGATAAAGGCAATCGACTTACTTATATGCACTACATTGGCGTATCTTCCCAGTTAATTGCTAAAGTTTGTGCTGGCGAAAATATTGATTTTCCGTATCGAGATTTGTTTTTACATTATCGCTATCTTCATGAACCCAATAAAAAGCCTAAATTTACCACTAAACCCAAACCTTACAATCAACCCCCCAGTTTAACTCAGCGACTCTTGAAGAAGTTAAAATCATCTTAATTAACTGCTAAAATTACCTATCATAACTGAGTAAAATGGACAAAGAGCGTGGCATTTATATTACCGCTAATGACAAAGTGATCGAACAGGCGATCGCGCTGCTCAATAGTATCCGGTTGCATGATTCGGATACGCCGATTTGCTTAATTCCTTATGATGATAACTATCAAACCATTGCTAAACTTTTAAAAGACTCCTATCAGGTAGAAATCTATCAAGACTTAGACTTTATTGAACGTCTCTCCAATCAGTTATACGAAATATTTGGCAAAGGATTTTTTGCTCGACCCAATCAATTCCGCAAACAAGCTTGTTGGTTTGGCGAATTTGATAAATTCATTTATATCGATACTGATATTGTTGTCTTTGACAAAATTATAGAAACAACCGACTACTTAGATAACTATGATTTTATTTGCTATGACTATCAACATAGCGGCGGCATAAAAAATGTATTTACATCAAAAGTCATAGAAAACAGTGTATTTAGCGAAAATGATATTCAGGATATGTTCAATGGCGGATTTTGGGGAGCTAAGAGAAATACGATATCAGAGGAAACACTCTATCAAACATTCACCGAATGTGCATCTCATCCAGAATACTTTGACTTTTCCCAAAAAACCTCTGATCAACCCATCATCAACTATATGATATTGAAGCAGGTTTCCCAGCGATTTAATATCGTGCGTCGCCCCGGTGGTGCGCCAGGAAGTTGGGCTGGTAGCAAACATTTTCAGGTGCAAGATCATCATCTGATTGACCCGAATGTCAATCAACCGCTAGACTATTTACATTGGGCAGGCATTCGCATCCAACCGGGTTGTCCCTATTGGGATATCTGGAAATATTATCGCTATCTTGGCGAACATATCCCTGATGATGAATCGTTGCAAACTCCAACGCAAAAAAATCTATGGCAAAAACTAAAAGGAACTATAAAACGAAATGTTTAATACTATGATTTTCCACAAAGGACTTGAGTTCATTTGTTATCGCATTTCTAGCCGTAAATTATAGTCAATTAATAATTACCAATTTACACTCTATGGATACAACCAACAACAACTTTTGTTTTTGCACATTAGCCTTGGGAAAAAAATATCGTTTATTGGCGAAACAGCTATCCCAAGACTTAGAAAAGCATTCCCCTGGAACTTTTTTGGTTGTGGGAACAGAAAAACCGAATTTTTTCCAAAGTTGCCCTAATGTCTATGCTTTCCCATTCAAACAAAAAGGAATACTTCACTGTTATCATGACAAGCGATTTGTCCTTGAAAAAGCCTTATCCCAATATCCGACAGCAATTGCGATTGATGCTGATACAAGAATTATTGATAAAGTGCCGACTCATATAGAATGGATGCCAGGATTCACAGGATGTAGTAGAAATATTATCGAGCATGTAAAGCGACGTAATCTTGAGCGATTACCTACCCTTGAAATATTAGCAAATAAATTAAATCTTTCTCTAGAGAATGTTTCCTGGGTAGGAGAGTCTTTAATGATTGTATCCAAAGATAACGGTAAAGAAACTGAGTTTTTTCAGCAATGGGGAAAAATCGGAGATTATTTAGAGTTAAAAGGAATTCATGCCGGTTCTGGAAATGCCATTGGTTTAGCTGCTGCTAAAATAGGATGGACAGTTTATGCCCAAGGGTGGAATGAACTACGAAATGTTACCCAGCACTTGGATGCTGCCCATAAAAAAAAATCAGAATCATTATGGGATAAAATTGAACGCCGCTTGGGGTATCATTACCGTTTAAATCGGAAACGCTTACAAGCATTGAATGATTTCAATTTTTATTATGGCTGATTTATAGGTGATAAGTTTCCAAATCTCCGTTCTGGATTACCTGGGCTTTATTGTTAGCAAATTCTTTCGGTTAGTGGGTTATAGCCAATGTGATAGATTAATCCCCAATAAATCTTGTGTCTTAACAATATCTTCCCTGTAGAAGTTAATTAGATTTTCCCTTAGCTCATTAGAAACTGAAGATCGGGATTTTCTTTTTACAAACATATTTTTAGCTTTCAGGTAAATTAAACGTCGTTGATTGGAAGTTGTAAAAGGCTTCACCAGCTTTCCCACAACAAAATGGAATAATTGATTCTCAAACAGTTGCTTAATTGTTTTATTTTCTATTCCAACTTTACCTCCTTTACGCATAATTAATGATGTATCAGGCAAAAATGTGGGATTGACTCCAGTAAATTTAAACAAGGAAGAAAAGAAAAATGGCTTGTTCTTTACAAAATCTTCAAATAAAAAAATGCATAGTTGGTTGCGATCAAACTGCTCTAAATACATCTTGAGAAAAGAGTAATATAAACCTAAATATATGACTCCCTCATCCAGGAAATTATCAGGATTTTTACAAATGTCTTCAAAAACATAACGACGCCTGAGTGGATGCGTTTCAGCAATATCATAAAAATTGGAAAACGCTCTGTCAAATGGATTTCGTAAAATAGCGATTAGCTGAGCCTGTGGAAAATAGTGCTTGATATTGATACATGCCTTTTCTGAATATAGGTAAGCACTTGAAACATCACCTGCAATTTTTTCCTTTGTTATTGTATTATACTGATTTCGATAGTCTTCGAGAGTCATTCTCGGTTTGTTGAAAATGTCTTGCCCCTTCAATTGAGGCATAGCAATTTCTGGATGTTGTCCCAAATAATGGTGTAATGACGTAGTTCCACACTTATGTCCTCCTAAGACGATAAATAAATTTAGATGGTTCACTTCATTCAAGGTATTCATGGAATCATAAATGTTTTTCAAAAAATTGCTTGGTTGAAGATGAATAGACTGGCAACATATAGCTTATCAGCTATTATATACCTAATCCAAAAAGGGGGGGATTCTGACACAAAACTTTACAGATGCAGAAAAACCGTTGAAATTTCCTGTAGCCACAGGTATTGACATCTGTTACTGTTATTTAACTTGCCATGCAACTCTGCCCCCTTGCCATTTACCGCAATATAGAGTAAAGTGATATTTAAACTAAAAAAATTAAGAGTTATTTGCCTTACCACAAAAGGCGAAAATTGTTGATAATTGTGTCTCTTTTAAATGCCCAATATTCATGTCGAAAAATTAAATCTAAAAGGACAAAGACTACATATAAGATTTTTAAAGCAACAAGTAATCAGGGGAAATCTTGATGTCCTTGTCTGTTCTCCTGGAGGAGTAGGAAGTAGTTTTTTTATTGCATTTCTGGAGAAATATAAATCGGTCAACAGCTATAAAGACAGGGATGGATTAAAACATATAGATAGACCTCCACTAACTCTAAATAGTAATTTAAAAGCCATCTACATATACGGAGAACCTTTTAATGCAGTTCTTTCACTTTTCCGCAGGAAATATCATCACTATCAATCAAAAAAACTTCTTTTTAAATATCCAAATATAGAGCCAATTACAAAAAATTGTACGTTGAAAAAATATCTTGAAGAAGGTATAGATAGACTCAAATTAGGCGCTCATTTTGAAAACTGGAACAATAGTCGAGTTACTTATCCGATAATGCTAGTAAAATACGAATCTATTTGGGAAAACTTGCCAGAAATATTTGATTACCTGGAAATTCCTCAATCAGAAATTGGAAATTTTCCACCCCCCCAAAATAGAAATTCTGATTGGAATTTGCTCTCAGAAGATTTGAAAGATTTATTTTTCAATATGTATGGTGATTTACAAGAAAAAATAATGAACTTTGATGATATTAAAATTATAAAACCCAAGTTAAGTGCATATATATTTTTGCCCAAATATGCCTTGTACATTGGGGCTTTATATAAACAAAAATTAATTGGTTAACTATTGTATAGTAAACATCCCTATGCTATCCCTGAACAAAAATTTTCTATTTGTACATATTCCCAAAAGTTGTATTCTCAAAGAGGTCTATATTTATATGATTTCATTCCCGAATCTCGGCAAAGGAGTTCGACTAGGAAATCAAATGTTTCAGTACGCCTTTTTGCGGAGTACGGCTCGGCGCTTAGGTGTTAAATTTTATTGTCCAGCTTGGTCAGGCGATTCACTATTTACTTTAAACGATCAAGAAGAGCGAGTTAGCCAACCTGAGGGAATTACTAAGCAGTATCGACAAGGCTTAAATCCTGGGTTCAGTGAAAATGCTCTTTCGATCCAAGATGGAACCGAAATTTCCGGATACTTTCAGTCAGATAAATACTATGATAATCCAGATTTAGTTCGTCAATGGTTTTCATTGAAGGAAGAAAAAATTGCTTCCATCCGTGATAGATTTAGTCGCCTAAACTTCGCAAATAGCGTGGGAATGCATCTTCGATTTGGGGATGTTGTGGGACAGTTAAAAAGACCTCCCATGAGACGATCTTACTATAAAAAGGCACTTTCTTATATTCCAAATCAGGAACTTATCCTAGTCTTCTCTGACGAACCCGAACGAACTAAAAAAATGTTAGATGGACTTTCTGGAAATTTCTTGTTTTTGTCTGGTCATAAAAACTATGAAGATTTGTATTTGATGACCAAGTGCCAACATTTTATCTGTTCCTACTCGACCTTTTCTTGGTGGGGAGCTTGGCTCGGAGGTGAGAGAGAACGGACTGTCATTTACCCCAAAGAAGGACAGTACCGTCCTGGTTATGGTCGGAAAGCAGAGGGTGTGTCCTGTGAGAGTTGGATTGAGGTACAAAGTTTGCGAGGGTTCTTAGATGATTACCGACTGGTTTCTCGACTGGAGAAACGTCTGCCAAAATCCTTGATGAATTTCTTTTACTAAAGAGCCGGATATCAGTAAGCCATTGCTTTAGCATAATTTGCTTTTCTTAAATATCAAAATTATTATTCCTACCCTGATTGTAATCTATTTATAATTGTTTTAAATTAGGAGTAAGAAGTTAAATTTCTGTACTTTATAGAGCTAAACTAAGATATGCAAAAATTCAGATCTATTAACTTGAAAAGCCCATATTTATCTGAAATGCTAGCCGTAAAAACATGGGTTAGAAATAGGGCTAAAAATATAGCTAATCACTTGGGAATCACACAATTTTTGGGGTGGCAGGTTGATGGAATTAAAGTTTATATAATCTCTTATCCTAAAAGCGGACGCACTTGGCTTCGCACTCTTCTGGGAAAAGCGTTGTGCGAGTACTATGGAATAGATGAAAAATTTGTGTTACAAACACAATTTTTAACACGTAATACCAAACTATTACCGACCCAATTTAGTCATGACATGAAAGGGTCTGAGCTATGGAATGAATTAGAAACTGATAAATCTCGCTATCGCCACAAAAAGGTAGTTTTTATGACTCGCCAACCCCATGATGTGATGGTATCTTTTTATTTTCATGTCAAGAATAGAAACAAGAAGTTCAACGGTTCTATTTCTGAATTTATTCGCAGTGATAGATGGGGAATTAAGAAGCTCTTAAATTTCAACAAAATCTGGTACTCTAATCAAGGTATATTTGAAGATTTTCTTCTAATAAAATATGAAGACATGCATGAAGATACTAACGCTTGCTTATTTTCTTTACTCAATTTTATTGGAGTCAGAGATGTACCTAAAAGCGTTATTAAAAATGCCGTCAAGTTTTGCAACATAGAAAACATGAGGAAAATAGAAATAGCCAATAAACTTAATGATCACAGACTATCATCAAACAATATAAATGATAAAGAAGCTTTGAAGGTAAGAAAAGGAAAAATAGGTGGATATATGGATTACTTGTCTGAAGAAGATATCGACTATATCGATCAAGTTATTTGGGAGCTTGGTAATCCCTGGTATTGAGTGAATGAGTTAGACCTAAGTAATGATTCTATATGTTTTGTTATTCCCTAAATCGCTTCATTGATGCTTGCCTACTTTCTTAACTTTCCCAGGCAGCATGAAAAAACTCTCGTTCACACAGCATAGCATAGCGATAGCTGGATTTCACAGCTACTGAAAGTTGGGCGTATTGATCGGTCAACCGCTCTAGTTGCTGCGCTAACTGCTCAAACTCAGGATTACTATAGGTGCGAATCCAATCCGTATAGGCGTGTTCGGGAATGCCATCCTTGGCTAATTCTTGACCCAAAAACGCATACAAGCGCATACAGGGTGTCATCGCCACTGTAATTAAACCAATCTCACTTCCCCAAGCTGTTGCCAACAAGAAGTCAGTATAACGCCGCGTCGCTATGGCGGGTTCAATCTGTTGTAAGTTGACTCCCCAGTCTGTGGCATAATTCTGATGCAGGCGTAGTTCTTCGAGGACACCGCCAGCGAGATGATGAAACGTGTTAAACCCATCCCAGTCGGAACATTTAGCAGCAGCGACGCTATAAGCGCGAGCAAACGCTTCTAAGAAAAAAGCATCTTGACCAACATAGTAAGCAAATTTGCGGCGTTCAAGTGTCCCTGTGGCGATACCTTGGACAAAAGGGTGTTCTAGACACTCCTGTACCAAGTCTTGGTTAAATTTCCATAAATCGCTGCTAAGTGTCATCGCGTTTGTTTATTGCCATGGACTCAGATTTTGTTCGGGAAAGGTGGGAAGTTGTAAGACTGAAGGGATCGGTGTTTTGTCAAATTCACCGTCTACCGATAGATATACTGAGAATGTAACCGCGATCGCTAGCAGTAGTCTTTCTAGCATAACCCACTCCTCTGATTGTCGCTCTTGTGAGCTGTCAACTGCCAGTATCTTCTCACTATCTGTGATTTTAATTAAAGGGCGGGTGATGCAAACCGTTAATTTTTGGTGACGATAGTCTAAGCTTTAAGTGATAGGAGTCATAGATTCTAGAGTTTCGGATTGAGTCATTACAGTTAGCCATCCTAAAAAGTTATGCCATGAGATTTAAAGTCTTTCCCCCTCTCATCCTGTTTGCCTCTATCTGGCTACACCCCTCAGCGCAGGCGTTCAATCCAGCACACCTAGAACAATTGCGACAAACAGGTAGCTGCGTTGAGTGTGATTTGAGTGGGGTACAATTGGCTGATGCTCTCTTGAGCAATACGAATTTGAAGGGGGCTAATCTGGCTGGTGCTAATCTTATCCGCGCCGATTTAAGACGTGCCAATCTGGAGTATGCAAACCTGAGTGGTGCGAGTCTGGTTTCTGCGAATCTTACGGATGCGAAGTTAACTGGAGCTAATCTGATTGTGGCTGCATTAATCGGTGCGAATCTAACTCGTGCGAATCTGGCTGGCGCTGGATTAAGTCTGGCTAAACTAGCGAATACTAACCTAGTTGGTGCCAATTTAAGCCTTGCTGAACTAAGGGCGGCGGATTTAAGTAATGCGAATTTGACCGCTGCTGATTTGAGTGGTGCTGACTTGAGAGAGGCAGACTTGGATAATACTATCCTCAATAACGCTAAACTTAGCTATGCGATTATGCCGGATGGTACTTTATTACCTTAATTTGTTGATTGTTGATTATTTTACTGTTCCCTATTCCTAATTTAAATGTCTAACTATTTATCAAATTTACGACATTTTCTGTATAGTGGGATCATTGTCGCTGGCATCTGGTCTTATAGCTTGGCTGCTAACGCCTCAGAATCCGTCGTCTTAAAATATCGTTTTCTGCGAGAGACGATATCGGTTCCCGAACTCTCGACATTTGCCCAAACCGGTGAGTTATCACGTTCTCTACAAGCGTATCTGGATTTGGCTGGGAAGCAACCCGAAGAACTACGGACGACTTTAACCCAACCCATTTCAGTTAATGGGATTATGCTTTCTCGGATTCTCAATACTCCTGTGGGAGAAGTAATGCTTGATCGAGTGAGTGAGGTGGTTCATACTCCGACTAACCGGGCAAATCGCCAGTCTTTGCGATCTGCCTTAGTGATCTCGGCGCTCAATGATAATCAAATCACCCTGATCGAAATCCTGGAAAACTACCCAACTGCCGATGTTCATGTTGAAGGCGATCGCTTAGCGGATATCCTGCAACAAATTACCCGCCTGAGTGAGGGTTTGCCTCAGATTTTTTAATAAGCCAGAGTCTCTAGGGTATCCCGCAAATATCGACGCACCCGATGCTCCAAGCTGCGCTCTTGAAGGTGATGGGCGGCGGGATGCTCCATCTGCCAGCGTTGAAATCCAGAACTGGCTGCGATCGCTTCTTTGAGATTGTCCCAAACTGGACTATCTGGGAAAATTTGGTTGGATTCGGATACAGTTGTGCTTTTCATAAACCTTTATCGTGATCTAAACTGAATGAGTTCGTAGCAATTCTTAACTGTTATTTGTATTTTTTAACCTTATTCTCAGAATAACGGAGCTGCGTTGTTTAAATTGTTACATTTGCAACAACTGATTGCCAACCTACCCAAATTTTTAGGAAATCGGTCAAGAAACCGGGTTTCTGGGGGTGAAAGGTTGATATAGAGTTGTCATCCTCACGAGAAACCCGGTTTCTAGGAATACTTAGTCTAGACTCAAGGATGACATCCTCCCTTAAGGTTTGGCTGTTGACGTTTAATGTAGCCAAACTCAACTCAATCCACTTGTTCAGGGGACGATTCAGCCGAGGAAGACTCTGGGGCGATCGCAGGTAAAATTTGTTTGACCCGAAACCCTGGTACTGTAAAGTTTTCCGGTATTTTTTCCACTGGATAAGGTTGAGTTGCTGCCCACTCCGCCTCGCTCGTGAACAGAACTTGAACCACACTCAAAGGCACTTGCAAAAATAAGTGGCTTGCCAGAAACCCAACTCCTGCCAAAGCCAATCCAGCGATGTGCCATTGAACTGTCCAGGGAACGACCCCTGCCGCTAAAGGAGCGATGCTATAAATTTGCCACAGTACCCATACCATAAAACCTGCTGCCATAATCGTTAGCAGCGGGTTGGTTTTCCGGTCAAATAAGCTCAACAGTCGCCGCTGGGATTCCGTTAGGCGATCGGGTTTCAGAGCAACCACGAGCAGACTAAAAATATCAAAGGGGCGGGTCAATTGCATCCACAAAACTGGTGCGATGCCGATAACTGCCAAAATTAAGAGTTCTAGCCAGATAGGTAACAGGGGTTCACCCGTTGCCAGTCCTAGCGCGACAAACTCTAACGTTAGGGGAAGTGCAGCTAAACCTGCCAAATGTATCCACAAGAACGGTTCAGTCCAAAAAGAGCGCATTGGGTTGTCCTTTGTCTTTTGTGATTAGTCCTTAGTCATGAACCAAGGACTAATCACCTATCATCTAAGTCGCTGATAGAGTCCGGCGCTTGCTCACCATCTTATAGGTTTCGATGATGTCACCTTCAGTCCAATCATTGAATCTATCAACACGAATACCGCATTCAAATCCGGCATTGACCTCTTTGACATCATCCTTCATCCGCTTCAGCGAATCAAGCACTCCTTCGTAGATCATTTGACCCCGACGTTGCACTCGGATCTTGCAATTCCGCACTGCTTTGCCTGACTGTACGTAGCAACCTGCCACCGCACCACGACCGACGGGGAAGACAGCTCGGACTTCCACTTGACCCAAGGGTTCTTCCACCAATTCTGGCTCCAGTAACCCTTCCATCGCCGCTTGAATGTCATCCAAGAGATTATAGATGATGTTGTATTCGCGCACATCAACACTCTCTTGTTCAGCAGCATAACGAGCGCCGTGAGCCAAAGTGGTATTAAAGCCAATGATTACCGCACCACTAGCCGCCGCTAAGTCAACATCGGTTTCGGTGACTTCTCCAGCCGTCGCTAATAGGACTCGGATTTGAACTTCATTTTGGGGTAACTGTTTGAGTGAACCCAGAATGGCTTCAACCGAACCTTGTACATCTGCCTTCAGGATCAAGTTGAGTTCTTTGAGTTCCCCTTCTTGAGCTTTGGCAGAGAGGCTATTCAGGCTGACTCGACGGGACGACATCACCTGTTGCAGGCGAGATTCGCGCTGTTCTTGGCTTCTCGTATCCGCAACGGCGCGAGCTTCTTTTTCTTGTGCAAAGACGTCAAACTCATCACCAGCAGCCGGGACATCACTTAAACCCAGTACCTCTACGGCAAAGGAGGGAGCCGCCTCGTCTACCCGTTTGCCTCGGTCATCGGTCATGGCTCGTACTTTACCGAAGACCGATCCCGCAACCAAGGTATCACCCACCCGCAGCGTGCCATTTTGCACTAACAATGTGGCAACTGGACCTCTGGATTTATCCAGGTTGGCTTCAATAACCGTGCCTTTGGCTAATCGGGCGGGGTTAGCGGAGAGTTCTTCAATGTCAGAAACGAGCAGGATCATTTCCAGGAGCGTATCCAAGTTTTCTTTTTGGATCGCACTCACAGGCACCATGATCGTGTCACCGCCCCATTCTTCTGGGACTAATCCATGTTCCATTAACTCCTGCTTCACTCGGTCAGGTTGTGCCCCTTCCTTGTCGATTTTGTTAACGGCAACCACAATCGGCACCTCTGCGGCTTTAGCATGGCTGATCGCTTCTCGGGTTTGCGGTTGCACCCCATCATCGGCGGCGACGACCAAAATAGCAATATCGGTCACTCGCGCTCCCCGCGCCCGCATCGCGGTAAAGGCTTCGTGACCTGGAGTATCCAGAAAGACCACCTGTTGGACTTTATCTTCATGCTCTACATCGACATGGTAAGCACCGATGTGCTGAGTTATTCCTCCCGCTTCGCCTTGTGCCACTTTGGTTTCGCGAATGGCATCCAGCAGCGTAGTTTTACCGTGATCGACGTGACCCATGATTGTGACTACAGGTGGACGCCGAACCAGGTATTCCAAGTCAGCCGCATCCAGCATTTCGGTCACTTTAGTGGCTTCCGATTCAGCTTCTTGTGTCTGAACATCAACGCCAAGTTCTTCGGCAACCATTTGAGCGGTGGGCAGATCCAGGGTTTGGGTGATATTCACGGCCAATCCCTTGAAGAATAGCTGCTTAATCACTTCTGTTTCGGCAAGGTTCAGCTTATTCGCCAGTTCTCGAACGGTTAGCGAATCGTTTAGCACAATTTGCTCGGGACGTTCAGCGACTTCTTGCTTTTCACGACGGCGATCGCGACTTTCTGGTTTACTGCCGGTTTTAACTTCTGGCTTTTTCCTAACCTGACTGGCTGCCGTTGGTGGGGGAGTCTGTCCCGTTTGAGATTTAGGTTTAGGAGGACGAGCGACCGACATACTGACTGCCACAGGAGTGTCAGCTTGTTGGTAGTCACCATCAAACTCTTCCTCATCCTCTTCGATCAGTTTAGGTCGCCGCTTGAGCTTAGCCGCTTTTCCGGGTTTAGCTCCTTCGCGATCTTCTTCTTCATCAATCCATTCTCGTTTCTTCGACTGACGTGGCGGCGTGGGTCGTTTGACTTTAAGATTTTTAAGTTCCGGTGGTTCCAGAAGGGTTTCTACGCCCTCATCGACCTCCTCCTGCTTCTGTTCCTGAGAATCCGAATCGATAGCCGCCACTTCAGGACTCTCACCCGGACGAGTCGGTCGGGAGCGTTTGGGGGGAGATTGAAGTTTAGGAACAGGCTGAGCCGGAGGTTTCGGATGAGCTGGGGCGGGAGATTTAGCCGGAGTTTGAACCGGAGTTGGCGGTTCAGGAGAACTCGTCGATTCAGGCGGCTGAGAACGGTCATCCGACTCTGATGGAGTCTCATCCGATCGCTCGCGCTTCAATTTCGGTCGTTCGACCTGGGTGGGTTGACTGGGTTTCGGTGACGCTGGTCGAACGGGGGGTTGGATAAGTTTGGGTTTGGCTTCCACTTCAGCTTTAGTATCGTTCTCCTGTGACCCTTGAGATGGAGTTAGTGTTTCTGTTTCTGACTCAGAATCGTCCTCCTGCAAATTCACTGGTGTCGTCGGTCGATTAAGCTGGGCGGGTGGACGCGGTGGATTCACAGTCGGCTTGACGGGGGGTTGAGAAGACTTTGACCCAGATTCTGATCCCTGGGAAGAGCTAAAACTGGAACGAGGCTTAGGCTTAACGCTCAAAATTTGCTGTTTTCGCTGATTATTATTGTTAGAGCGTCCATCCGCATGGTTAGCAGATGCTGAGGTTGTTTGGTCACGACCTTTGAGGCTAGTGATCCCCTCAGCATATTTTTCCGCCGCCGCTCTGATTCGCTCAGCTTCAGATTCTGTAATCGTGCTACTGTGACTTTTGACTGCAATATGAAGTCCTTCGCAAATATTCAAAATGTCCTTGTTGTCCAAATTCAATTCCCGTGATAATTCGTAAATTCTGACTTTGCCGTTGTTCATCCACTATTCCCCCGTCGTACATATTGTTACACCATAGCTAAATGATTGAAAGCGTGCGTGGTCATTGGTTTCCGTGCCGGATTGGCTTAAATCAATAAGGTGTCTTTAAGAGTCTACTCGATAACTCACCAATAACTCATGTTACACAGGCGATCATTGATTGACTGTAAGCCAGTTGGATATCTCTACACTCTTAATCAGAGCCTGGATAGTTAACTTACACAAATCTTAACAAAACTAGATAGATTTTCTAGATCCCTAGATCCTCAGTCTCTTCCTCAGGTAGGAGTTGTTAACTTGATCAGGGTCAGACTCACCTCCGAACACCATTAGTAATGGTACTCCTTTACCATCCTAGCGATTGCTTAGGTTCATTGAGAGCCTTGCTGGAGTTTTTTGGATGCTATGCTCAATCGCTGCTGCGTTGGATGCTCCAGGGACAAGGTTCTAAACGCTGCCATAATCGTTGATAAATTTCGTCGGGAACCGATGCCCTCAGCGCTCGTCCCAATCGATTTTTCTTCTGAGCAGCTGCCAGACAACTCGCTTGAGGACAGATATAAGCCGAACGTCCCATGCCCTGATCTAATTTTACCTGTCGCGATGGATGGATTCGCACAACTCGCCATAATGCTTGTTTTTGAGCCACCCGGCGACAACTTAGGCAACGTCGGTAATTGGGTTCCATAAGATTCGGACAATGATTTTGGTGTAGGCTCCATGAAAATCTCTCCCCGTTCCCTCTTGATCAAGTTAGGTGCAAGAGTTCAACGCCCTTAAGGAATCTAACACCTTACTTTGATCCTCCGAAGATTAGGACAAAATATCCTCCTCTTCCTCGTCTTCAGCAAATTCCTCGTCGTCTTCAGCAAATTCCTCGTCGTCTTCAGCAAATTCCTCGTCGGCTAGAGATTGAGGATTTGTCACCTTTGCCTCTAACTCGGCTGGTGAGGAAGTTTCTCTCTCTAGTTGCTCCTCATCCTCTTCTTCATCAGCGAGTTCGGCTTCCCTCTGTGCGATCGCGGCTTGTAACTCCTGCATTTTCTGGTGTTCAGCTTCGTAGTCGTACTTGGCGATATCTTTAATATCAATCTTCCAACCTGTGAGACGAGCTGCTAGGCGAACATTCTGTCCCTCTTTGCCAATAGCTAAACTGAGCTGATCTTCGGCGACCAAAATGTGAGCCTGACGCCCTTCTGGATTCACCAATAAGACTTCCTCCACTCGTGCGGGACTCAGTGCATTGGCTATATAGGTAGCGGGATCAGGCGACCAACGAATCACATCTATTTTTTCGCCGCGCAATTCATTGACAACCACTTGAATCCGCGATCCCCTAGCGCCGATACAAGCCCCAACGGGATCAACATCCCGCTCTAGGGTATCCACGGCAATTTTAGTCCGAGGTCCGACATGACGCGACGGTGGATTAGCTTCTCGCGCCACCGCCACGATTCGCACGACTTCATCTTCGATTTCTGGGACTTCATTGGCAAACAGATAGACCACTAAACCAGCCGAAGCTCGCGAAACCACAAGCTGGGGTCCACGGTGAGGACCTTCACGCACTTTTTTGAGAAAAACCTTAAAGGTACTGCCAATGCGATAGGTATCGTTGGGTAATTGTTCGCGCTTGGGCAGTTCGGCTTCCACTTCCGGCTGACCAAAGCCACTGCTAATCGCCATGATCACCGATTGCCGCTCAAATCGTAGCACTCTGGCTTGGAGAACCGTTCCTTCTAACTCTTCAAACTCTTCTTGGATCAACTTGCGCTGTTGATCCCGTAGTTTTTGGGAGAGTACCTGCTTGGTTTGAATAGCAGCCATGCGACCAAAATCACGTTGATCTGGGGTAACATCCAGAACCACCGAGTCACCTAATTGTGCCTCTGATGCGACTTCTTGAACTTCTTTGAGGGAAATATGATGATCGGTGTTGCCAACTTCCTCAACAATGGTTTTGGTACAAAGAATGCGGAATCCTTCTTCTTCGATATCTAAATCGACTTCAAAGTTGTTAAAGTACTCATCATCAAAATGAGGTCGCTCCATGCGTTGCGCTCGGCGATAGCGCTCATAGCCTTTGATCAGTGCTTCTCTCAGTGCCTGTTGGACGGCTGATTTAGGTAAATTATGGCTTTGAGAGATCTCTTCGATCATCTTTTTTAGTCCCGGCAGATTAACGATAGACATAGGCAAATCTCCATAAACTGTTTATTAGGGGTCGTGAACAACAGAACCCATGCTCAATGACTAAATTTCATAAGATCTAAACAGGTTTAACCCTGCTCATCGAACTGTACTTTAGTCACTTGATCGCGAGGAATGGCGATCGCCCGTCCTTTTTGGTTGATATATACACGGGTATCATCCCGGCGAATTAATTTCCCTCGCCATTCTTTATGTCCTTGGTCAGGTTCAGCGGTGTTGACCACCACTGAAAATCCTTTAAATGCGATGAAGTCTCGGTCTGTCGTTAGCTCTTGCGAGATCCCAGGACTAGAAATTTCCAAAACATAAGCATCTGGAATCAAATCCACGGCATCTAATTCAGCTTCTAAAGCCCGACTCATACGTTCACAGTCATCTAAACCCGTATCGCCGTCGCGGTTGCGGATATCTACCCGAAGTACAGGGGGACGTCTGTTCGTGTGAAACACCGCCCCAACGAACTCCAATCCCAATTTTTCGGCTACTGGGGTTGCCAAATCGATTAGTTGTGGAATCAGGGGATGAGTCATAGAAAAACTTCAACAAAAAAAGTGGGTTCAACCCACCTCCAGGTAAAATTTCTGCCAAGAAGCTTAGCGACGATTGACACAATCTCTACCCTGCTTGTGTACTTGGGAATCGTTTTATAGCTTCCCCAGACTCCGACATCAGGATAGAGTAACTTCCGTTGCTATGTTAGAGTTTAGCGCAATCTTTGCAGGTTGTGGGATCGGGTGACCACAAGCAAAGGGGGTTACGCTGGAGTATTGGTACTGTATTAAGTGTAAGTAAATCGCCCTCAAACCCTTACTGTTCCCTGTTACACACCGAGCGTGTTACCGAGCGTGTTACTGAGCGTGTTACTGAGCGTGTTACTGAGCGAAGTCGAAGTAAGTCGAAGTAAGTCGAAGTAAGTCGAGGTAAGTCGAGGTGTTCCCTAATCTCAACCGTTAACTTTAATTGTGTCCACCCACTTACACCTGTCGCTTTTGCCGAATTGCCCGGGTTTGGTCAAGAATGTCCTCTAAGTCCTCTTGGGACAAACGCTCAACGTAATTAACTTTGACTTCCTCTAAGAAGGCGTTGAGCAAGTATTGAATTTCATCTAAGGTTTTCTGGGTCTGAATTTGGGAACCATAAGCTTCGCCCAGATGACTAATTAAGCGTTGCAGAATTTGATCCCCGACTGGATCATCTGCGATCGCGGCGTCTAATCCATTGTAAAGCGCTTGGGTAATTTGGTGTACCAGTCGTTCGGTTAACTGATTGCGAATTGTTTCTACACCTGGTACTTTCTCTAGTCCCTGATAGGCTTGAGACTGATTCAAAATTTTGTCCACGTTATGCCGTAGCAAGTCTTCTACATCGGTACGGATAGCAGGAAGAACTTGCTCAACAGTCATCTGCACCATAATTTTAGTCAGTGCTGCAACTTCGTCGGTTTCGTTGAGATCGATGTAGGGGCGAACTTCCCGTTGCTGAAGAAAATTGGCTATCTCCCCTTGGCGAATGGAAGATTGGAGTTCGTTAATAATCTGAATCACTACCACTTGGGTCATATCGCCAGCGATTTCAGCGACAAATCCTTGACGCGCTTGTTTTTGGATCGCACTCATATCCACTAGCTTCGCTTGATCCAGTCGGATTGTCACTGGAATGATTCGCAGCCAGCGCCAAAGGGGAATCAACAAAAAGATGTCATACCAACGCCATAACATGGCATCGAGCCAACTAACCCCGGTGCGGTGGCGACTGATCAACCAGGTACGTGCCAAAAATTCTGCCAAAAACAGAGCGAAAAAGGGAAAATCGACGAGTCCAAAATAATCGACAAAATCTCCGGTTTCCCCAATAGGGCGGTAATAATTCGCTGCCATAAGAGGACGAATCTCATCATTAAAAAATTGGAGTTCATCCTCGGGTTCTCTAGCGGTTAAGTTTTCTAAACTCCAAAACTGTCTAAATGATTCTTTCGCTGAATCCTCTTCAGTGGCAATATGCTCTCGCATCTTATTCTTAATTTTTTCCAGATCCCCCGTCTTATCAGCGAGTTGGAAGGGATTTGTCTCAATCATTTCTACGCTGCGTTGGCGCAGATATTCCAGGATTTGGGCAACTTCAGGAGATTGTAAGCTTCTCAGCTTAGTTCTTAAGTTTGTTGCATCAATCTCTGCTTCTAGTTCATTAACTTTTTCCAAATATTGATCTGTGTCTCGGTAGGGTTCAATACCTTTAATTGGGTCATACCACTGTGTAATCGGAGGTAGAGGAACCTCTAAGGGCAAACCGGGAAAACTAACCGGGCCGATGTCAAAACTAAATAACTGGACTTCCCCATGTAGCCAAAAATCTCGCAGAGGCAGGTAGGTCAAGTCAAATAAGACTAAGAAGTAGTTGAACGAAGCCAAAAGCGCCATCACACGTTCAAACCAAAGGGCGCGACGGACTTGACGTTTACTTTTGCTTGGGGTCAGTCTTTGAATGGATGACATATTTTTTCAGGCTAGATCAGCGCCAAGTTTGGCTATAAATAATCAGTAGTTATCGTCAAACTGGGACTGATCAGAAGGGATTCAGTTAAAGTGCTTACTAGAAATATCAATCCTATGAGTGATAGGGTTCACTGTCAAACTAGGTTAGCTGGGCGGTTGTAGACGCGGAGCGGCTTCCCGTAGGGTAACCGCAGCTACACAAACGAAACCCGCCTGCGCGGGTTCCCCACCGTTAACTTTAATTGTCGCCACCTACTTATGGAAAGACACGACCGGGATGAGTCATGGGGGCGCTGGGATTGTTGTAGATCTCCCATTCCTCAATCCCCCGATCGCGCAGAATGGTTTCGGCTTGGCTTATTTGCTCATCCGTTCCCTGAACCAACACCAGATAATCCCCATGAGAGAGGCGATCGCTATATTTTTTGGCTTGCTCTTCGGGAACGCCTAAGTTCGCGAGTATACCGACCAAACCACCAGCAGCCGCACCAATAGCTCCTCCGCCTAATGCAGAAGCGATCGCAGCGGCTTCGGTTCCGACAAATACCACGGGACCCACACCAGGAACCGCTACGGTGACTAACCCAACCAGTAATCCGGTTAATCCGCCCAAGACACCCCCAGCGACAGTCCCGGTGGCTGCATCTTTGGCTTTTTCATGACTCACGGGATCGGTGACTCTCACCCCAGACACCTGATCGGGATGTTCGGCGTCTTTGGCAATCACTGAAACGAGGTTCATGTCAAATCCAGCCGCTTTTAACCCATCGAGAGCCTTTTTTAAATTTTGCTCGTAAGAAAAGACACCAATCGCTCGCTGATTTTGCGTTACAGGTGTTGGTGCTGTTGGTGGTGGAGTAACCGGAGTTACACCCGTCGGTGTTGCACCCAAAGGTTCACCAAAGGGTCCTGTATACGCCGTGCCAAGGGGTGTAGGAGATCCCACTGGAGCCGCCGTTGGGTGAGTATAGCCGGGAGCGGGAGTATTCACCTCAGGACGATTATAACTTCTCCACTCTTGAATTCCTTGGGGTTTCAGGATAGAAGCCGCACGGCTGATTTCCTCTGATGTGCTATCCACTAGGATTAAATAATGTCCTTTTTCTAAGCGATCTTGGTAAAGTTTAGCTTCAGCTTCGGTAACTTCTAA
This sequence comes from Coleofasciculus chthonoplastes PCC 7420, assembly GCF_000155555.1. Classification (GTDB taxonomy): domain Bacteria; phylum Cyanobacteriota; class Cyanobacteriia; order Cyanobacteriales; family Coleofasciculaceae; genus Coleofasciculus; species Coleofasciculus chthonoplastes_A. Next base: position 18,318 of record NZ_DS989848.1, on the reverse strand, counting down.
TCCAAGTAACGCCCCAAATAAGCCGCCAGCCGCGCTACCAACCGCCCCACCCAAGAGCGTATTACCAATTACTGAAGCCGCTGCACCGCCGACTAAAATGGGTCCAACTCCAGGAAGCGCGATCGCACCCAAGGTACCAATTAAACCGACGATACCTCCTGTAACTCCCCCCGCAACCGCACCAGCCGCCGCACCTTCTCCGGCTTCATTTTCGGTATCGTCTTGCACTTGAACACCAGCAATTTGCTCCTCATCCCGGGCAATGACTGATACTTGGTTCATGGGAAAATCTGCATCTATCAGATGTTTTAGAGCATCTTCGGTAGCTTGTCGCGTCGGAAAGACCCCCACACCTCGCTGATATTGACCTAACGTCATAGTATCCGCCTCCATCTATCTATAGGTTTTCAACCTGATACCCCTATTTCTACATTTCTCTGGCAGACATTCATCAATCGTGCGAGATAACCATTATTAGTCACTTGTCCATCTGTAGGAAGAAAGAATTGTGTGAATCATGCATTGGATGAGGTAGTCGAGGCGGATTTAGTCACATCTAGGTAAAGTACGAAACGATAATCGTAAAACCCGTCCTGATATCAACACTCTATCGCCTGTTCCCTCACATAATGAGGTAGCTTGCTTGTTTTCGGTAACGAGTATGACAAAGGACGAATGACAAATAACCATTCCACGGAAATTGCGACTCAGGGGTTCGGTTCTACGACCCCAGAGAGATGACGAGAGCCAGTATCCTCATAGGTAGACAAGTAGAATTGGCAGTTCATGGGGATAGATAGTGGTGCAAAAGTGGTTGTTACCAAACATCAGCGAAGTTTTAGCTCAGAATACGCCGACTGGGGTGAACAATCCGGTCGAATCTCAGGTTGAATCGACAACGGTTGTCATGAATAAGGGACAGCGCAGTGCGGCGAGTCAGCGGATGAGAGACGAAAGGAGATCGCAGCGAGAATGGCAAAGTGCGATCGCGTCTCTGGAAAAGTTACTCTTACAAGTCCTTTGCCAACAGGATCAAGGTGACAACTCAGCATCTCTAAATGGGTTAGTTTTAGCCGGTCCTGCACCTGTTTTAAGCCACTCTGATCTGCTTTCTCATTTTCAAACGGGGGTGTTTACGACTGAAACTGTAAACCCCTGGAGTTTTATGCCCTTTCAATTGCCTCCAGCTCAACCGGAAAAAGCTCAAGGTACGGTTAATACGACTTATGAACTCTGCTTATTTCCGGCTGACTCATTAACTGAGGAGCAGTTTTGCTTAGTCTTTACCCGTGGCTTTAGTTTAGTTATGGCGGCGGGAGACGATCCCAATGGTGTACCTGGATTTCGCTTCTCCTTTGATCCAGAGGATGTGCAAAAAGCTTGGGCGTCTCTTTATCCTCGATTATTATTAGCCAATCCCCATCAACTGAGTTATTTAGATACATTAGTTAAGCAGTTTGCGCCTCAGCCTCCCGATTATAAAATTGTTATGCAATTTGGGCGTCAGTTGCTGCAAAATATGCCGGAATATTCTGTAGAACCGAAGAATGAAACCATAGCAGTAACACCGATTAATTCAGTTACTCAAGTTTCTACAGATCCGGCGTACAGTGAGACAATTGAAGACCGGGATTGGCAACCCTTAGCTAAGTCAGAAACCCGGGTTAATCATCGAGTGTCCCAACTCCGTGAATCCGCCCCGGATGTGGAACTTTTGCAAGCTTTAACTCATGAAGTTCGCACACCACTAACGACGATTCGCACGTTAACTAAATTATTATTAAAACGTAAAGATTTAGCACCAGAAGTAATTCGACGTCTGGAAATCATAGATCATGAATGTACAGAACAGATTAACCGCATGGAGTTAATTTTTAGAGCCGTTGAATTAGAAACAAAAGCGGTGAAAGAAACCCCGGTTAATCTCACATCAATGTCATTGGCTCAAATTTTCCAGACTAGTATTCCCCACTGGCAAAAGCAGGCACAGCGGCGTAATGTTAGCTTGGATGTCGTATTGCCGCAAAATCTGCCCACGGTGGTGAGTAATCCTTCGATGTTAGATCAGGTGTTGACGGGTTTAGTGGAGAATTTTACCCGTACCTTACCCGCCGGCGGTCATATTCAGGTGCAGGTTACTCCTGCTGGAGACCAGTTAAAGTTGCAATTTCAGTCCCAACCTAACCCAGACAATTCGGGGAATTTGGATAAGTTTGGACAGTCAACCTGTCAGACGTTAAAGTCAATTGGTCAGTTATTAATGTTTCAGCCAGAAACAGGCAGTCTGAGTTTGAATCTAAACGTGACCAAGCATTTGTTCCAAGCCTTGGGCGGTAAATTAATTGTGCGTCAGCGACCGCAAACTGGGGAAGTGATGACGATATTTTTGCCTTTGGAAGTTAGGAATAATAGCAGTAATCAAGAGGGAATATTGGTGTAGCAGTCTCACCAACAGCTAGGGGTTTGGTTAAACCCCTGGCTAAAAGCTAAAGTTGTATCATTTCGCGTCACTATCTGGCTGAACTGAGCGCAATTGTGTAGTCCAAGTCATATCATGTTTCGAGAATTCGTCCGTCACATTGAAACCGTTAGCGTAGAACAAGTCAATCAGGTGGCGAAAGAATTACTCCATCCTGATAATCTAGTAATCGTAACGATGTGATCCAAATAGTGCAATATCTGAATACTATGATGCTCAAAAAACTATCCTTAAATCACCCCTGGCAAAATCAATGGCTTCGCCGATGCTTAACCGCAATCATTGGACTAATTCTAGGAATTAACCTAGTATGCTTCCCAGCGATCGCGGCGACTCCAGCCATAGAGGTTAACGTGAGTTTAGGCAATTCAGCCGATGAATTGAAGTTCTTCCCTAACCAATTTGAGTTTGTCGCAGGTAAACGCTATAAACTGTTGCTGGATAATCCTAGTCCCCAAAAGCACTACTTCACCGCCAAAGACTTTGCTGATGCGAGTTGGACTCAAAAAGTTGAAGCCGCCAAAGTCGAAGTTAAAGGAGCAATCCATGAACTAGAACTGAAACCCAGTGGCGAGGCTGAGTGGGTATTTGTGCCAATGAAACCCGGAACCTACGAACTTCATTGTTCAATTCCTGGACATACAGAAGCAGGTATGGTAGGAGAAATTACCATAAAACCTTAATAACTTGGTTAAAAAAGCGATCGCACGTTGGTTAACTTTTCCTAAGATGAGTGAAGTGCGATCGCATCAGACGGGGTATGATTGAGACTATTTTCTGCCAACAATCCCCTAGACGCGATCGGCGGAATAAGGAAATAATAAGGAGAGTCTGCTCCCCCAGCTCCCCCATCTCCCCCAGCTCCCTACCCCACCACAAAACTTATTCAGCAGCCCCTATTTATCCTCGCTTTGAGACTGACGAATGGGAATCTCAATCCAAAATCCAGTTCCTTCTCCTGGCTGAGAACTGCATTTAAAGATTCCCCCATGTTTTTCCACGATAATTTGATAACTAATCGAAAGCCCTAAACCCGTTCCTTTCCCAATCGGCTTGGTTGTAAAAAAGGGATCGAAAATTTGTGATTGAAGTTCTGGGCTAATTCCTGAACCACTATCAGCAATCTGAATGATGATATGAGTTGGAAATGAGCCTTGATTTTCCTCTATTGGTGTGGTGTTATTCGGACTATATTGGTTCTCACTAGTCTTAGATTGAACAGTTGTGGAAATCGTAATCCTCTGGTGATCTGGATTACAGTCTTCTAACGCATCAATCGCGTTGCTCAAAACATTCATAAAAACCTGGTTCAGTTGACTGGGATAGCATTCAACCAACGGCAACTCCCCATAATTTTTGATCACCTGAATCCCTGGATGATTGGATTTTCCTTTCAGGCGATATTGTAAAATCAGTAGCGTACTCTCTATCCCTTCGTGGATATCTACTAATTTTTTCTCGGCTTGGTCAAGGCGGGAGAAGTTTCGCAATGACAAAACTAGCTTGCGAATCCGTTCCGATCCCATTTTCATCGACTCTAAAAGCTTGGGTAAATCTCCTTCTAAAAATTCCAAGTCGATAACATCTAACAATTCAATAATTTCTGGCTCTGGCTGAGGATGATATTTCTGGTAGGAATGAATAATATTCAGTAAATCCTGAGCATACTGACTGGTATAAACCAGGTTACCATAAATAAAATTCACCGGATTATTAATTTCGTGAGCTACTCCCGCAATCAACTGTCCCAGACTCGACATTTTTTCGGTTTGAATCAGTTGGGCTTGAGTTTGCTTGAGATGGTGAAACGCACTTGCCAATTGTTGGGCTTGGGCTTGAGTATGGGTAAATAATTCCGCTTGCTGAATCGCCACCGCCGCTTGATCGGCTAACTTTTTTAGCAGTTTAATCTCTGAGGGAAGCCAATCTCGCCTAGCTTTACATTCTTGAGCAATTAAAAATCCCCACAGAGGTTGCTCCCATCTGGGACAAGGAAGACTATCCAGCATAATGGGTATTTCATTAGTTTGAGGATTCTCCACGCCAATGGGAACAATTAAAGCGGCTTGTACTTGACAACGTTTTAAGAACTCTTGTTGATCCGGAGTTAATCGGGCTTGAGTGACATCCTTAATCACTCCTAAATTACCTCGCTTATACACTTGAATCTGGGCTTTCGAGAAATACTGCTGCGGATCGTCAATATCTAAAAGTGATAACCACTCACCTGTCATCGATTCCACAATAACTTGACCGTGGGAATCATCGGTAAACCGATAAATGATCACTCGGTCAGTGTTCAGCAGTTGACGAACTTCTCGTACAATCGTTTGTAGGGTGGTTTTCAGATCAAGAGTACCGCGAATTTGGTTGGTCACTCGCTGTAGCGCCCGTCCTTGCTCTAGAGATTGCTGTAACTTTGCTGTGCGTTCAGCCACTTGGCATTCTAAGTTACTATTTAGGGCTTGTACTTGAGCATAAAGTTTATATTGCTCGATCGCCATAGCAAAATGATGACCGAGTGCGATCGCTAGTTCAATGTCGTAATTCGTCCACAATTGAGCTTGATTCCATTTGACCTCTCGCCACTGTTCAAAAGATTCACGGGGACTGCGTTGTTCTTCATTGGGGTTAAACTCTCCCGCCCACAAAATTTCTTGCACCACTTGGGAGCGAAAAATACTTAGATAACCCAAGAATGAGGAGCGATAATACAAGGGTATTACTAACCAACCTCGAATTGGAGTCCCATCAAAGGCTGGAGCTAGACTCGCTAACTCTGCGACTTGATGCAAATCATTGACGATGAGTGGCTGACAACCGACAGGAGTCGAAGTGAATTCAGATGAGCCATTGGCTGTGTCAACGGTTCTATCCCCTGTTACCCATTGGACGAACACAGGATGCTCTTCAATCTTCCTCGGACTGTCTTCAAATGTAGGTTGTGTGCCATATATCAGGCACTCTGCCCTCAGATTCACTTGGTCTGGGGCTATATAGAGTCTACCTCCCCCACTCGATAGAGCGCTAACCGTTTCTTGTAAAGCAGCTTGGAGTTGAATGGTGGGTAACGAATGCAGCAAGGTGGAGACACGATTAATCGTCGCTTCGATTTGATGCTGCTGACGGGTTTGGGATAAGAGATTCGACTGAGCAATGGCAATGGACACCTGATCCACCACCGATTGGACAATCTGCAATTCCCGTTGGCTAATGGTACGGGGTGTGACGTGATGAGAGACTAAAAGTCCCCAGAGTCGTTTCTGAGACCGTTGAGCCTGAATATCATAATGGACAATGGGTAAGACCATGGAAGACTGAACCCCCATTGCTCGTAAATACTTGACATGACAAGCATCTACGGGACGATAGTGAATCGGTTGCGGCGTGGAGCGATCATCGGTTTCTGAGGGTTCTAAGGGTGATAAACCAATTAGTCCCTCGGAAACATCCACAATGGAACGCAAGCGCTCAGTGAGGTACAATTGACGGGCTTGTTCGGGAATATCATCGGCGGGGAAGTTTAATCCGTTGAGAGAAGACAGTCGATTGGTGTTGACTGATTCAGCAATCACCTGTCCACCACCCGACGCATGAAAGCGGTAAACCATGACGCGATCGGTTCCTAACAACGATCGCACTTCTGCAACTGTGGCATTTAAAATCTCTTGTAACTCTAAGGATTGGCGAATCCGATTCGTGATCCGGCGCAATAAGTCTTCTTGATCGAGTTCTGGTTGTAACACTCTCCTACTCCTATGAAACACTCTCTGATTCTGGTTTAGGGGGTAATCCAAGTGATGAATCAGAGGTTTAGCTCGATGCACCGACTTCACAAATCTGTATGAATATACTTAACTTATAGTTTAAGGATTCTTTGGTCTGAAATCAGTTTTCACATAAAACCCAGCCGTGAGCGAACCCTAACCTGACCGCCCTGAGTTGTATGTCACGCCTTTAATGGGCATACCCTCCCACCTTTTACACCCCTGATCAAGATTCCCCTGAGATACTTTAGATGCACATCAGCGAATCAGACGGTAAATGTGATTCTAAGTGGGTGGACACAATTAAAGTCAACGGTTGAGATTAGGGAACACCTCGACTTACTTCGACTTACTTCGACTTACTTCGACTTACTTCGACTTACTTCGACTTCGCTCAGTAACACGCTCAGTAACACGCTCAGTAACACGCTCAGTAACACGCTCGGTGTCTCACGGGGAACAGTAAGGGTTTGAGGGTGATGTACAAAACTTAATACAGCACCGTTTTCTTTTGTCCGACTACTTACCGTTTCCTCTGAATCACCTGAAAGCGGAAGAGTATGCGCCTGTTTCAGATTTACCGATCTACGAGTTTGCAGTTCGCCTGTGCTAAATGCTGTCGGATATGTTGACGAACATTCATCAGCATTTTCCCCAAATGATTCTCACCGGTTTGATCCTCACCACACCCCCAGTAGTAATCTGTGGGAGAATCTTCAACAATCACGTCTTCTCCGGTGTTCAGCAGGATTTGCTGAATATCAGGATGGGTAAGAAATTTGGTCAAAACCCCTCGCCACATAATCTGTTGTTTTACCTGTTCCCAATCAGGACGATGATTCCGGGTGCGATCGCGTCCGAGGAGGGCGGCTTCCATTGGTGTTGACACATTTTTTATTGTCCTGATCAAGGCTTCGTCTGTCGTCCCGACGAACTTGTGCGCCTGATAGTAATGCTCAACGGTTTGCCAACACCAGCCATCGATCTGGATCGGGTGGGGAGAGAAGTTGGAAAAGCAGCCATAGGGTTCCTCAACCTTATAAAAATAAATTGTCATGGCAAAACTATCAAACTATTTCGCTGGGCAAAAAGCCTCGTCTGATGACGAGTCATGGTTTTGGGTGCGGCGTCGGAAAGGATGTCCCGTTAAGCCCACCCCAGATTTAAGGGTTTAGTTATCTAGTCCTTTTTATTCGTCAACCGACGGCTGATTGACACCTAAATCTTATAGTAGCGATCACGAGACGTTTACGAGGAGGCAGATGAGGAGAGGGGGAGCTAGTACAGCGGGCATGGAAATACTTGAGCAGCTTTGTATCTGCGGGGGAGCAGCGGAGCAGGAGAAGTTTATGACGTGAGGTGAATCGCCAAACCCTCTAAAACAATAGCAGCCTGACCTGACTCATCTAAGGAATCTCCTCTTGCTATCACTAGTCTAAATAGAGTTGCACTGAACTACTACTCTTGAGTGGTCTTCAGTTGCATTGCTCCCAACAAGTTAATTGAGGAAATATTAGCGGCTATGGTTGGGCTGCTATTGTTTATTTGGATCGTTTCACTATCTGATGTGGCAGATATTACTGATACAAGGGAAATAAGATGGATAGTTATTTTACCTCCTGAACTCAACAGTGAACGGAAGTGTAATATCTGTCACTGGAAGCTTTCTTGCTTGCTTCAATTTTTAATCTATCACTGTTCCGGACAATGGTGTCAAAATGATAAACTAATTTACTTTTCGTTAAAATCTGTAATGTAATTGGGGGGAAATGTCGAAAAAAAAAAGAGTCACTTGCGCGACTCTCTTGATTATCAGGGTGCATCTACGTATCAAACTATAGCACTTTAGGGATGAGGGGTGTAACCCCCTATTTTGTAGGCTAAAGCCTAAGGATAGTGCTGAAAACCAGTCTGTAAAAGGGTTTCAGGGGAAAATGGATAAAAACCTAGCGCTCATTTTGTTACAAAAATTAACTAAGATAGAAGAAATAGTCACCCTGAATCGGGAACCATGCAAACAGCTACCCCACCATCAACCCGTAAAGCCTGGGCAAAGGCGATCGCTCAACCCGCCACTGAATTTCCCCTAACCCCCTTACCGATTCTCTCTGGCAGAATTCCTCAAGAATTACGAGGCTCACTGTATCGCAATGGACCTGCCCGTCTAGAACGAGGAGGTCAACGGATGGGACATTGGTTTGATGGGGATGGTGCTATTTTAGCGGTTCATTTCACCGATGCTACAGCCACTGGGGTCTATCGCTACGTGCAAACCCCCGCCTATCAAGACGAAGCCGCCGCCGGGACATTACCGGGAACTTGGGTCTAAAGCCTCGTCCTTCTAGGACGACTTTAATAAACGTCCTAACGATAGATAACTAGGCGTGTATAATAGGGTAAGGAGGTGATGCAAGTTGTTTAATCTGACCTATGAATTCAAGCTCAAGCCAACTAAAAGCCAGATAGCCATTTTTGAAGATTGGCTGGAACAAAACCGCCGTGTGTACAATTACGCATTAGCGGAAAGAAAAGACTGGTTTAAGTCACGTAGTTGTCAGATTAGCGCTTGTTCGCTCCGGTCTGAATACATCATTTCGGCTGATACTCCCAGACCTACGTTTGCTAGTCAATGCAAAAGCCTAACCGCATACCGAAAAACGAGTGAAAACCTGCAACGGGTTCACTCTCAAGTGCTACAGCAAACACTCAAGCGGCTAGAGAAAGCATTTGTCAGTATGTGGGAGCAGGGTCACGGGTTCCCACGCTTTAAGAAAGCTGGTAAAATGCGGTCTTTTGTGTTCCCTCAATTAGGGAAAGATCCTATTCAAGGGACTGTGGTTAAATTGCCCAAGATTGGGTTAGTTAAATTCAATCAATCACGCCCAATCCCAGAGGGAGCAACCATCAAACAAGCCCGCGTGGTCAAACGTGCATCAGGTTGGTACGTCATGTTAACCCTACAATGGGATCTAGATGTACCCCAGCCAATGCCCCACGGAGAAGCCATAGGGATAGATGTAGGAATCAGTCATTTTGCGGCTGTGTCGAACGGTCAATTATTCCCTAATCCCAAACCTTTTAGAAAGCTTGAACGCCAGCTTAAATTGCTGCAAAAACGAGTATCTAGAAAGTGTCCAGGGAGTAGTAACCGTGCTAAGGCTCAAGTCAAAGTCAGTCGATTGCATGAACGGATCGCCAACATTAGGAAAAATTACCACTGGGAATTAGCCCATAATCTTTGTGATTGGGCAGGGATGATATTTGCAGAAAGTCTTAACCTCAAAGCATTAGCCAAGGGGATGCTAGGTAAGCATTGCCTAGACGCTGGCTGGGGTCAATTCCTGCAAATATTAGAGCAATGCTGTTTTAAACGTGGTGTATTTTTCCTTAAGGTAGATGCTAAGAAAACTAGCCAGATTTGCCCTAACTGCTTAACAGAAACGGGTAAAAAGCTACTATCTGAGCGCGTCCATTCATGTAATCACTGCGGCTATATCACCGATAGAGATGTAGCCGCAGCTCAAGCAGTCCGTATTCGTGGACTTGCAGCCGTGGGGTACACGGTCAAGATGCTTTCTGAGGGTAAACTCACAAGAGTCCCTATGACGAAAGAATCACCGTCCTTATAGGGCGGTGAGTGTCAACAACGAGATATTATGGCAGGTTGAGATCAATCCCCAAACTGGGATGATTATCGCCGAACGGGAATTATTAGATCGATACGTCGCTGCCTGTCGGCTGCAATTACCGCAGGTCATTCCATTGAGTTTTCATGGTAGGTGGAAATCTGTTGGGTAACGTTTTCATTAGTCGCTTAAGACATAAATAACCCGCCTATAAAAAGCGGGTTAGCACGAGGTATTTTCAACTAGCTTTATTTTCAAAATGGTCTACTATCGAGGTTGACAGTCAGGAGGATCAGTTCGATTACAACCAGGGGGCGGACTTTGTTCTGTTGAAGCTAGCACTAACCTTTGCTGATTTACCAGAAAAGAGGAATCAAGTCTTCCTGGTTCAGATAGGGATAGACTAGCGAACAAAACCCAACTATAAATGTGCATTGTAGATGTCATTTGCAGCGCTTATACATTAAGACTGACGTTTTTGCTTCTTTAAGGAGAGTTAAAAATTAATCTCTACAAAAAAAATTCAAAGGCGTAAGTCATGTAATACTTGCTTCAGACTGTTCAATGCTTGATCCGCATAAAACTGGAAAAAATAATAAATTCTATAAATTTAACGACTAAGGGAGTCGAGCAGAAGCAACTATAGATAGAGAATAAAATTTATAGATTTATGATAAATATTTGTTGTAATTATTGTCAGCGTCTCGCCTGAGTAATAAGAAGTTGCGTTCTATCATGTCATTGGAACAGAGGATGGGCTACAGGGAGCCTACACTCGAACAAAGTGAAGGATTCCGCAGATGCTTCGCTACTGTTCCTTCGCTCAGCATGATAGATTACGTCTTTGACTGTAACTTGGTATAAGCCAGCCCTCTATCTTTTGCCTTCTGCCTTGTCCCAAGCAACAAGGGAATAGTTTATCCGGATTTAGCGATAATATTATAATATTATTCGCACAAAATTATCAGCGTAAACTCGTCTATTAAAATTAAATGGATTACAAAACAGCCCGTAACTTTGTGATTAATCAAACCACAATATCTGACCAAAATCAAGACGCCTTTTTAGTTCGACTCAAGTCGTACAAACCACCGATTCCAGGTCAGATTACCAATATTTTATTAGCCCTAAAGATGATATTTGAGCGTCTGCGAGATGCATCGACTCTAGACCGAGAACTTGTTCACGCCTTATATTTATTAGCTTATGAGAGCCGAGAACAGTTTGAAGCAGGGCGTCGGGCTAGTGTGAATTGGCCCCCCCTGCTCGATGAAGATCTCAAGCGCATTGCTCGTGTTGTGGAGAGTATTTTTTCAGGTATTTGGCAAATGAATGACCAATGACTAACGATTTCGCAACTCAACTTCAAGTTTGTCTAAATCTTCTGGCAAGAAAACCGTGATCCGCCCATTAATTGGCTTGCCATTCTCAGTTCGAGTCACTTCTAACCAATAGGCAAAGCGATCGCCTAATAAAAGCTCGCCTTGTCGTGCTATTAGCATTGGTCGATTTTGTCGTCGAGCTAAATCAATGGTTGCGGGTGTGGGATAGGCGTATACCAGGTTAGCTCTCTGGTAATCTTGATAGATTGCTGGACCATAAATAACTCGCAGTGACTCCGTGAGTCGTTCTGGAGTCACGCCGTTAATCATGTCATAGAAGGAAATTTGCTCACTTTGAATCAGGCGGCGATTCGTGGGAAAGGCGATTTGACCTGGAGGAAGCACCGAGGCTTCAAACTTAAATCGTTGAGCGGCGGTATTACGCTTAGTCACGACTAAGCCATCGCCAATACCGGGTTCTAAGGTAGGATGAGCCGCAATCCAAGCCGCGACGGTTTCCACGGTTTGACCGGGTAACGCCTGAGCGGGATTGGCTGTCAACCCCAGTATCATGCCAATGAATAGAAATGACCCCAGTTTACTTTTGTTCATCGCCAGCCTCCTTCAAGTTTTCTTTTCCCTTATAAACAATTATGGCAGTTAGCTGAACATCTCACCGTTCGCTCATCTCTGCGCCCTTTAGACATTTGGCAAAACAATTGTGAATAATATCGGGGCAAATTATATTTTTTAGCCAAAAAGCACAGGCGCTACCTGTAGGGGCACGGCAGTGCCGTTTCCCTACTACATGTGGAGTTTGTGCGTAAGCTCTGTAAAAGCGCGATCGCACACCCAAATTTTCTGGCATCCTAGAGATGATTACCTGTCCCCTAGAACAGCTTCATGCCCCTTTCCCACTGCACCAAGAAAGAAATCCCGCCAGCATCTCAACCCACAGACGTTGATGGGCGTAGAGGTTTTGCAGCATGAAACCAGATAGCAAGTATCAGCCACTCCTGGAATTTCTGCGTCAGAGCAATCAAGCGGAAGTCATTCTCACCTTTACAGAAATTGAGGAAATTATGAATGACACCTTACCCGACTCAGCACGCAAAAAACGGGCATGGTGGAGCAATCGCAGCAAAGGCGCACTGCAAGCTTCTGCTTGGATGGAAGCCGGATATCGGGTTGAGGATGTTGATTTGGATCAGCAACGGGTAACATTTCGCCAACCTACGGCTAAACCCAAAGTTCCGCATCTGGGTGACACTGTGCTATGGAATGCTCAACTCATCAAGGCACTACGTCGCTATATGGGTTTAACTCAGGCAGAGTTTGCCCAAAAGCTTGGTGTACGACAGGCGACAGTTAGTCAGTGGGAAAACAGCGCTTATGAGCCGACTCTCGCTACATCTAAGTATTTAAGCCTGATTGCAGAACAGGTTGGATTTCACGTCATAGAAGAAGACTAGAACACTCAAACAAATTTCCCGGAGGGTATTTACATATTGATGCTCTACCGCATATTCCGACGCTTCCTGCCGACTTGTGACTACCCCGTAAACGGAGACTTTTACTATGTTAAAACCAAACTGTCCCCCTGGTGAACTCACCTACCAGCAAGGCTATCAACAAGCCAAGCGAGGATTTCGCGATCGCGCCTCTGTTCACCCACCTGGAAACCTACTCTGAGCCTGACTTTGATCCTGCTGGGATGTAGCTTACCCCATCCGAACTTGAAAGCCTCGCCGCGATCCTGATCCGAGACTTAACTGCCAACCTGAACGGAAAGGCGATCGCACCTTATCTCAACGCCCTACGTCACGGTAGCACTGATTTACTGCACAGCTTCAGTTTCCGGCGATTTCGCTTCCCATCCCTTGATTTACCTACCAACTTTCCTCAGGTCAAATCGCCTTGGCAAAATGACAGTCATTCTGTCGCTACTTTTGGCTGGCTTGGCGGAATCTGCTCGATCGCGATTAAGGCTTCCATGACTGACTTGACAATTGGTGCAGCGACTGTAGAGCCAAAAGCATTTCCCTTCGGTTCATCCACCACCGCCATCACCACATAACGAGGAGAATCCACACTGAGAATTCCCACAAAGCTGGTAATTTTGGCATTGGTAAAGTATCCCCCCGTGGGACTAGCTTTCTGAGCCGTTCCCGTTTTCCCCGCCACTCGATACCCTGAAATTTGAGCCGTTTTTCCCGTTCCTTGGCTAACCACAGTTTCCATCATTTCCAGAACCTTCTGACTGGTTTCTGGTGAGAAGATAGGGCGGGGCGCACTCAGGCGTGGTTGCCAATATAGCTGACCTTGACTATCAAAAAGTCCTTGTACCATATAAGGCATAACTAACTTACCCCCATTGGCTAACGTAGCATGGAGTTGAGCAAGCTGAAGCGGCGTTAATGAAAAGCCTTGACCAAATGCTGTTGTGGCTGGTTCAATCGGAGAACTGGTAAACTTTCGCTGATTTTTGAGCTGTCCGGCGGTTTCAAAGGGCAGATCTGTTTCTAATCTCTGCCCTAATCCCAATCGTTCTAGCCAACCATAGTAAACCTCAGGCTGCATTTGCTGCATCATCCGCACCATGCCCACGTTACTGGAATGTTGCAGGATTTGTGCCGGATTGATCATGCCATGGGCTTTTTTGTCATAGTTGGCAATGGGCCACCGACCGATCTGAATCGAACCCGTATCATTAAATAAACTATCAGGACGAACTACCCCAGATTCCAGCGCGATCGCTACATTCAAAGGCTTAAATGTGGAACCCGGTTCATACAAATCTGCCAATGCCCAATTTTTAAACAAACTAATTTCAGAGGTCGAATATTGATTCGGGTTATAGGTTGGTTCTGAGACTAACACCAACAAGGAACCATCCAAGGCATCCATAACAATTACAGTACCTCGTTTGGCATTAAATTCCTTAATTTTTTGCTTAAGGGCAGAACGTGCCGCACGTTGTAAGCGACTATCTAGAGTCAGTTGCAACCGCAGATCATCTGAGTGGAGAAACCCTTCTGGAATATGATCCGGCATCAATGTACCATTACCTGCCCGACTCATTCGCAGCGTGCGAATTTCTCGTTCTAATAATTTTTCCTGAGAATACTCAATTCCTGCCTGACCTTGATGATCAACATTGACATACCCAACCACATCGGCGGCTAACTCTTGCTGAGGATAAAGGCGAGAATATTTGGGAATCAGTTCGATCCCATCCAAACTTAATTGAGCAATTTTGTTCGCTGTATCTTCTGTTAATGACCCGCTAACTTGAATCCCTGTATTTCTTTTATTAAATAGCGTTTCCAAGTCAGTAGACGACTTGTCCAAAATTGGCGCTAGCTGAGTCGCTATAGTGACTTTGGATAGCTTAAACAGTTTGGGATGAACGTAAAGGGTATAGACGCGCCGATCCACAGCCAAAACATTACCATTACGGTCAACTATTGGACGACGCGGAATAAACGGGCGCATATAAATCATCTGCTGTTGCCTTGCTTTTTCTTCCAAGCTAGGTGAGATGACGACTTGCAGCCGATATAAATTGAATAAAAGCCCAAAACTCCCTGCCATCATGATTACCCAAATTAACAGCAATCTAAACCCAGGGCGTTGAAAATGTGTTGAGTTTTGAGTTTTGAGTTTTGAGTTTTGCATTCGATCATTCATCCTGCCCGAGTAACCTCTACGACTTGACCCAAACAATGAGTGTCACCGATTCGCTGGGCGCAATAGTCTCCTCTGCCCTTGTACTCTTCTACTCCCAATCGGGTTGGGATAAGCTCTAATTAAATCTTTTCTTTCTCTGCTCCCCCAGCTTCCAGACGCGCCATGGCACGTCTCTAAATTGCTGCCCCAGCTCCCCCAGCTCCTTCTGCACTTGTGTGTGTTACCTCAATATCCCAAAGGAGTCTTTGCCAGGGTTTCTTGATCAGGCGTCTGATTCGGAGATTCCTGGAATGGGCGCTGAGGTGCCGGAGAGAGCAAAAGGGTATTGGCAGTAGTAGGTGTTACCAAACCTGTGGCAGGGCGTTCCGCTTGTTGAGCGAGTTGATCTTTGATGATTTCATTCGTTGTTGTCAGATCACGCTCATTCCGCTGGAGCGTTCCCAATTTTCGGTATTCTTGCGTCCACTGCTGCTGGGTATATACAGTCCAGGAATAAATGGTTAGTGTCACAATACCCAGGATCAGCGTGATCACATCCGAACCGCGTTGCAGAATCATCAGCGATCGCAACCAGCCAGGAGTCCGTTCTCGTGAGGTGTCAAGCCTTTCTACCTTTTGGCGACTGGTTCTAGAGGCCAAGGGGGACACAGGGCTTGATCGAGATGACCGCCTTTTCGAGGAAACCGGAACTTGGCGAGAAGGATGACGTTGAATTGGAACAGAACGAGAGACAGCATTCATAAGCGTTTGGCAGATATTTGCGTTTTGAGTTTTTAGTTTTGTGTAGGAGCAAGTTTGACTATTATCATTTCTTACCTGACAAAGGATGTGACAAAACTCGCCCCTACCGAGTTTTGAGTGCAAGAGTGTTGGCTGTTAACCATTGACTGAGAAAATTCTTCCCCATCTTCCCCATCTTCCCCATCTTCCCCATCTCTCCATCTCCCCATCTCTCCTGTCAACTTGGTTTAGCGACTTCCCGTGACAAGTCAGAAGCAGGAGTGGGGGATTGAGAGGACGAGGGACTCGATTTTAGGGCATGATGATGGCGCACGGGGATTTGCAAAATAAACTCAGTCCCTTGACCCGGTTGCGATCGCACGTCTAGTTGCCCCTGGTGTTGATTAACAATGGTTTGATAGGTCACGGTTAAACCCAAACCTCGACCTTCTCCAACAGCTTTGGTTGTGAAAAATGGCTCAAAGATACTTGAGAGAACCTCTGGATTAATGCCTACACCATTGTCAGCGATACTAATTTCTACCCGATCCTCATCCGAGGAATGGATGCTCGGTTTCCATTGCGTTCGCAGGGTAATCATTTTATCAGAATTGGGTGAACGATTGAGTGCTTCAATGGCATTCGTCAGAAGATTGAGAAATACTTGATTGATCGGCTTAGGGTAACATTCGACATGAGGGAGGTTATCGTAATGCCGTTCTATGGTAATCGTATTGATGCATTGGTTGTGCAGGATTAATAACGTATTTTCCAATGCCACGTTGATATCAATCAGTTTCAAGGAGGCTTCGTTGTGCCGCGAAAATCTCTGCAATAACTGGACGATTTCCTGAATTCGCCGGGTTCCCGATTGCATGGATTGCAAAATTTTTGGTAAGTCCTTGCTTAAAAATTCAATTTCTACCTCCTCCAAGATATTTTCCAGCCTCGGTGAGGGGTTGGGATATTCAGTTTGGTAGGCTTGCACTAAACGCAGCAAGTCATTGACATAATTTTCTAAGTAAGGAATATTGCCATAGATGAAACTAATGGGATTATTGATTTCATGAGCCACCCCAGCCACCATTCTACCTAAACTGGACATTTTTTCACTTTGAATCAGTTGGACTTGGGTCAGCCGCAGTTCTTCGATCATTTCTGCTAGTTTTTGGGCTTGCATAGCATTATGTGCCGCTTGTTGCTGGGTGCGGGTATATAAATATGCCTGTTGCAGGGAAATAGCGAGTTGATCGGCGACAGCTTGTGCCAGTTCTTGATCGTGTTTTGACCAATAGCGAATGTAAGCACATTGATTGAGGAACAAAATGGCATAGAGTTTACCATGGGCTTGAACCGGAACCACTAATGAGGATTTGATGTGGGCAGACTGGTATTCTTCGTTGTTGGTATCAATCCGTTCATCTTGGGTTACGTCGGGAATCACTACCGCCCGTCGGTGCTGAATAATCCACTGCGTAATTGGTCCTTGGGGATTAAATGTGTCTTTACAAGGGGTAAAGGGTTGGCGATACACCTCATAGAGATGATCCCGGTTTAATGACTCACCATTACAGGTAGCGGCGGTTTCTGAGTTGACGACTGGCAGATCTGAAGTTTGGTAATCCTCGACTAAATGCACCAAACATCGATCCACTTCCAAGGCTGAACGCAGATGGCTAATTGCTTCGGTTAATATGGTCTGGGGATCAAAACTCTGGCGAGTTTGGCTGGTAATATGATTAACGAGTTGCTCCCGAATGGCTTGGTTCTGGGTTTGTTCATAGAGTTGAGCTTGACGGATACCAATTTCTAAGGATTCCGCGATCGACTCTAAAAATTGAATTTCTGGAGTTGCCCAAAACCGAGGTTGTTCACAAAGACAAGCAATAAACCCAATTCCGTTTTCTTTACCTGTGACGGGAATCAATAAGCTGGCTTTATAGTCCCAGGGGGAGGGATTGGGAATGAGGGATGGGGGATTGGCAGAGGATTTCTGTAAAAGCTGTTGAATTCTCCACCTTAGTCCTGTGGGTGTCAAGTGCGCTGTGCCACGATTAACGATCCGTTTCCCTTCGGCGATCGCTCTTGCCATAGTACCAAAACATTCTAGGGGATACTCTCCCAAATACGAGGGCTGATGCTCATGCTGACGACGTTCGCAGACAATCTCAACTTGTCCCCGTTCTTCCCAGTACCAGAAAAAACTACAACAATCAAGTCGAAGCAACGCCGCAATTTCGTCTACGGCTGTTTGCACAACAACTTGCAATTCCAGGGAATTACGGATGCGATCAACGATTTTTTGGGTTAGTGCTGCTTGCCTTGGGGGATACTTGATCCAAGCTTGGATCGATTGAAAAGCGTGATAAAGATTAGAAAACACAATGCATTCCTTAAACAATCCTCCGCACCCACCTTGACGGCTTGTCCTGATTTTATAGGCTAAACCATCAAAAAAACCCTATATTAACAATTATGCAGCTAATTTAGTTATTCTACGTAGTTCTTCAGAATTTACTGAATCATAACCAACCTTCAGACAACTGGGTCAGACAAGCGGGTGAATGTCATCCCAGTCTATCTGAACATCTTCCCTCACTCTCACGCTAGCGAAGCGGCGCGTAGCGAAGTGCCACCCTTATCGGTTAGAGTGGGTTCATTCTAGCTGGATTAAGGGAAAAAACAAGTAGTCGTGTTAAAAGTATAAAGTTATA